>CAYPMQ010000249.1:0-5139 GCA_964411625.1 uncultured Ignavibacteriaceae bacterium | reverse complement strand
TGAATCATACTTCCCGATATTCAGCAGCGATCAACTGAGAATTGTCTCTATTTCAAATGTCGGATCTTATGCTCTTTCAATAAAATGGAAAGATGGTCACTCGACAGGTATTTATGAGTATCCGTTTTTGTATAAACTCTGTAAAAACAACTGAGTTTTTTAGCAGCAATAACCAGTAATGATATTACCCAATCAGCTAACAGTTCTCAGAATTATTCTCACCCCGTTCGTGATTTATTTCCTGTTAAGTGATATACTTTACTTTAAGGAGACAGGCTTAATTATTTATCTGATAGCGGCTTTGACTGATTGGTATGACGGATGGCTTGCACGAAAATTTGACTATATTACAACCTGGGGAAAAGTCTGGGATCCTATTGCGGATAAAATACTGACTTCCGCCACATTCATAACACTTGCTTTTTCAGGAATACTTGCCTGGTGGGGAGTTGCACTTATAGCCGCAAGAGATATTCTGATAACCGGGCTCAGGAGTTACGCCGAGCATAAAAAGAAATCATTCCCTACGAGCAAATACGCAAAACTTAAAACTCTGCTTCAGATGGTATTTCTTTATTTTGTACTTATCAGTTTCGTTTTTGCTCAGAGTACCTTTTTTAATCAGGATACACGGAATTTTTTCTATCTGCTTTACAATAATATAATCTGTGATTCCGCTTTTTATATTATTACAATAATTACCGTACACTCCGGCTATTCGTATTTAAAGGACAATTATCAGATTATAAAAGAGCTGTTTTCAAAGTCATGAATCAAAAAAAAGAACTCGGTTTTATAGTTAAACTGACAGGGAGCGGATTTTTTACAGGATATTCACCCGCTGCCTCGGGTACGGTTGCGTCTTTTGCTGCGCTGTGTATGTACGCTTTTATTCCGGGATTCAGCAATCTTTACTTTCTGATTCCCCTCATCACAGTTACAGTAGCCGCCGGGATATACACGGGAAATAAATTTGAAGAAGTTTACGGAAAAGATCCTTCGGAATGTACAATTGACGAGTTTGCCGGGCAGTGGATAAGTCTTATCGGGGTGCCGGTACTGCCTGAACTGCTTGCCGTGAATTTTATTATCTGGCGTGCGCTTGATATTCTGAAACCATATCCGGCTAACAGACTTGAAAAACTTGAAGGAGGTAAAGGCATTATGCTTGATGATATTGCATCGGGGATCTATACACTGATAATCATGCAGATCTTACTTAACTTTTTTATTAAAATTGTGGAGAAATGAGAGCTCTAATATTGTCAATCGGTGATGAACTGCTCATAGGTCAGACTGTAAACACAAATGCGTCATTTATTGCAGACAGACTTACTGAAGCGGGAGCCGAAGTGAAAAAGGTTATTACCGTGGGTGACGACCTTGATGAAATAGTATCCGAAATACAGAATGCAATGAGAAATTGCGATATCGTACTTGCAACCGGAGGTCTCGGACCGACACATGATGATATCACCCGTGAAGCTGTTTTAATGGCTTTTAATACTAAACTTGTACTTTCTGAAACTGTTCTTGAAGATATTAAGGAGAGATTCAGAAAATATAACAGGGTGATGAGTCCGGTAAACGAATCACAGGCCCAGGTTCCCGAAATTGCAGAGGTTATCAGGAACGAAGCAGGTACCGCTCCGGGATTCTGGATTGAAAAAAGCGGCAGATATTTTGTATGTATGCCCGGTGTACCTCACGAGATGAAACTGATGATGGATAACTTTGTTATACCAAAGCTTAAAACAGTCAGAAAACCGGATGAAAAGGTGATCAGGAGGCTGAATCTTTTAACCACGGGTATTCCGGAATCGACTTTATATCAGCGGCTTCTTCCACTGGAGGAGATAATAGAAGATTGCAGGCTGGCTTTTCTGCCGAATGTGTACGGAGTAAAAATGCGAATCACTGCCGAGGGAAACACTGAAACAGAAGCTGAAGAAAAGCTCATAAGAATAGAACAGAGAATGAGAAGTGTTGTAGGAAGATTCATCTATTCAAGGAATGAAGAGGACCTCAGTGTTGTTATCGGTAGACTATTAAAAGAAAGAGGACTAACGATCTCCGTCGCAGAATCCTGTACCGGAGGACTCATAAGTGACGAGATTACGAATATTTCCGGGAGCAGCAAATATTTTGAGAGAGGTATAGTTGCCTACAGCAATGCAGCAAAGGTTGAAATTCTGCAGGTGGATGAAGATCTTATTGCTGCAAAGGGAGCTGTTTCTGAGGAATGCTGCGCTGAAATGGCAAAGGGAGTAAGGGCAATTAGCGGAACTGATATCGGTTTGTCTATCACGGGAATTCTTGGCCCTACGGGAGCAACATCTATAAAGCCTGTAGGTCTGACATTTATCGGTATAGCTGATTCCGAAAGAGTAATCGTAAAAAAGTATAACTTTGCAGATAACAGAATCAACAATAAAAAACGTGCAACTCAGGCTGCACTGGAGCTGGTACGAAGATTTTTATTAGGAATTCAGATTGAACCATAGAGTTTTTTTCTCACTTTTGCTGCCGCAGGAGTTTACTAGAGCTGTTATTGATGATTATCGGAAGTTTCCCGGTCTCAGAGAATACAGATGGGAGAAACCCTACAAACTTCATATAACGATAAAGTTCTTTGGTGAGACGAACGATGATGAATTTGCAGAGATTCAGACCCGGCTTGAAGAAATGCAAAATGAATTCAGGAGCGTGATTCTTAAGCCGAAAGGATATGGAATTTTTTATCACAAAATATATCCTAAAATTCTTTATTTGGGTTTTGAAGAAAATTCTGAACTGGAAAACATCTTTAAATCTGTAAACAAAAAAATAAATATCGGGGAGAGCAATGAAAAGCCGGGTAAACTTGTTCCTCATGTTACTTTATGCAGAATTAAAAGAATGGATAACGATGATCTGATCGATTTTTTTGATGGCAGGAAATTGAAGCATCAGCCCATAGTGTGCAGCAGTTATGTGTTTTTTGAAAGTCAGCTTAATCCCGGTGGTTCTATTTACAAAAAAATTAAGGTATTTAAAGGAGAATAATAATGAGTAATGAAAAAGAAGCCAGACTGAAAATTCTGGAAGATGCCATTTCAACCATTGAAAAAAATTATGGTAAAGGAACCATTATGCGTCTTGGGGACGACGTGGTGAACAAAGTGGATGCTATTCCTACCGGAGCACTTTCTCTGGATAAAGCTCTTGGAATCGGCGGGATACCCAAGGGCCGTATTACAGAAATTTACGGACCGGAATCATCAGGTAAAACCACTATATGTCTTCATGTAATTGCAGAGTCACAAAAGCTTGGCGGTATTGCCGCTTTCATAGATGCGGAGCATGCCCTGGATGTTAATTATGCAAAGAAGCTGGGTGTTGATACCGCTAATTTACTTTTATCACAGCCTGATTACGGGGAACAGGCACTTGAAATAGCCGATACACTTGTAAGAAGCAATGCAATTGACGTAATTGTTATTGACTCTGTGGCTGCTCTTGTGCCGCGTGCCGAGATAGAAGGTGAAATGGGCGATGCACACATGGCAGTCCAGGCAAGACTGATGTCACAGGCACTGAGAAAACTCACCGGAGCAATCTCCAGATCGAAAACTGCAGTTATTTTCACAAACCAGCTCAGAAGCAAGATCGGTATCATGTTCGGCAATCCCGAAACAACAACCGGAGGTAATGCCCTTAAATTTTATGCTTCGCTGCGAGTTGAGGTAAGGCGCGTTAACCAGATCAAAGAAGGCAATGATGTTGTCGGTAACAGAGTTAAAGTAAAGATTGTAAAGAGCAAAGTTGCAGCTCCCTTTAAAGAAGTTGAGTTTGACGTTCTCTATAACGAAGGTATCAGCAAAACCGGTGATATGATTGATCTTTCAGTTGATCTGGGAATTGTTAAAAAGGGTGGATCATGGTTTACATATCATGAAGACCGGTTCCAGGGCAGGGAACAGTTTAAGACAAAACTGCTTGAATTACCCAACCTCTTCGACAAACTTGCAACCGAGGTCAAACAAAAACTCGGACTTCTGCCGGCCGATACAGAATAAAAATGCATTACGCCTCAGCAGTCAGAATTTCAGGTATCAGGGAGCTGCCGGGTGAGAGGTTTTCGATTCTCCTGGAAACCGGTGAAAAACTTACCGTGCCGGCTTCCACTTACGTTAAATTCGGATTGTTTACCGGCAAGGTATTAAATTCAGAGGAGATTGAACAGATAGAAGCTGACAATCTCCTCAGTAAAATTGAACTTGGGGCATTAAAATACCTCTCCATTAGAAGTCACACAAAAAAAGAATTAAAGCTTAAACTCCTCAAAAAAAAATTTCCTGAATCGGGAATAGATACAGTGCTCAGCAGACTTGAGGAGATGGGTTATATTAACGATGAAAATACGGCAGGATATTACGTTGCCGAACTTCAGAGGCTGCGAAAAGAAGGAAAAGAGCTGATTCTTTCACGCCTGATAAAAAAGGGTCTAAGCCGGGATGTAATCAGCAGAACAATGGATAAAGTGTTCAGCGATGATGCAGAATTATTAAACTGCAGAACACTTGCCGGAAAGAAGTATCAGATATTCATGGAGAGGGAAAACGACGAGATTAAGGCCCTCAAAAAATTGTATGATTTTCTTCTCGGCAAAGGTTTTGCATATGAACTGATAAAAAAAGTAATTAATGAATTAAAAACAAATTCTTCGCCGGAGTTTGATTAATGCCAGAATTCGATCCTAAAAATATGCCCGTGCCCAAAATACATCAGCTTTTACTGGGCGGCGTGGCACCAAGACCAATTGCTCTCGTTTCGACTCTCTCTGCAGGGGGAGAACCCAATCTTTCACCTTTTTCCTTTTTTAATGTTTTCGGGGCAAATCCGCCTGTAGTTGCATTTTCTCCCTCAAGGAGAGGCAGGGACGGCAGCCTGAAAGATACTTATCATAATCTCATTGCCACCGGAGAGTGTGTCATCCATGCTGTTACTTATCCTATGACTGAACAGATCAGCCTCGCCTCAACTGAATATGAACCGGGTGTTAACGAGTTTATTAAATCGGGACTTACGCCCATACCATCCCGGATTGTAAAACCTTACGGGGTACTTGAGTCGCCATTCAGAATGGAATGCAGGCTT
>CAYPMQ010000248.1:0-5220 GCA_964411625.1 uncultured Ignavibacteriaceae bacterium | reverse complement strand
CAGGCTCTCGGCAGTTCTGGTACCCGATGCTGTAGGCAATAAAGCTTATCTTCAGACCCCTTGCACAACTCCCTGGAGAACAATAATTGTAAGTGACAAGGCGGGAGAAATTCTGTCATCAAAATTGATTCTGAATCTGAATGAGCCGTCAGTCATAAAGGAAACAGACTGGATAAAACCACAGAAATATATCGGGATCTGGTGGGAAATGCATGTCGGAAAGGCAAGCTGGAATTATTCAGATGTCAGGAATGTGAAACTTGCCGGATTTGACTGGTCAAAGGTTAAACCGAACGGAAAACACGGCGCAACAACTGAGAGAACAAAGTATTACATTGATTTTGCTGCAAAACACGGTTTTCAGGGAGTTCTTGTTGAAGGCTGGAACGTCGGCTGGGAAGACTGGTTCGGCAACTGGAAAGAAGATGTGTTTGATTTTGTAACCCCTTATCCCGATTTCAATGTTGAGGAACTCAGCGCATATGCAAAAGAAAAAGGTGTGAAACTTATCATGCATCATGAGACATCTGCCTCTGCAACAAATTATGAGAGGTGGATTGATTCAGCATTCAAATTTATGAAGCGTTACGGATATGATGCCGTTAAAACGGGTTATGTCGGCAGGATAATACCCAGAGGCGAACATCATGACGGGCAGTGGATGGTCAGGCACTATGTGAGGGTTGCCGAAAAGGCTGCTGCTTACAAAATTATGGTTAATGCCCACGAGCCTGTTAGACCAACAGGGCTTCACAGAACCTACCCTAACTGGCTCGCCTGCGAGGCTGCACGCGGAAATGAGTTTAATGCATGGAGCCGGGGTAATCCTCCCGAGCATGAAACAATTCTTCCTTTTACCAGACTGATGGGCGGGCCCATGGATTATACGCCGGGAATCTTTCAGATCAAGATGGATTATTATCAACCGGAAAGCAAATTTCAGGTACATACAACACTTGCCAAACAGCTTGCTTTGTATATCACGATGTACAGTCCACTTCAGATGGCGGCCGATCTCCCCGAGAACTATGACCGCTTCCCTGATGCCTTCAAATTTATAAAAGATGTTGCAGTTGACTGGGACGATACTCAAATACTTGATGCAGAGCCGGGTGATTATATCGTTATGGCCAGGAAAACAAAAGGAAAGAACGAGTGGTTTATTGGCGGTATTACCGATGAAAACAGCCGCGAAATCACGGTTGATCTATCATTTCTTGATAAAGACGGTACTTACAGGGCAGAAATTTACCGTGACGGTGATGATGCATCGTGGGATAATAACCCGATGAGCTATAAAATTGAGAACTCTGAAGTTAAATCAGGAGATAAACTGACACTTAAAATGGCCAGAGGCGGTGGAATTGCAATAAGATTTGTACGCTGATATCCCGGAAACAGAATTGGAAAAGCCGCCGTGATGGTTAATCACGGCGGCTTTTTGTTATTAAAGTGATTTGACTAATGAGGTTATCTTCTTAAGAGACCCGGCATGATCACTGCCGAGGTCAAATGTGAGAACGGAGCGCTTATTATCAAGCAGCGCCATCCTGTCACCAAGAGCCTGAGCATTTTTCAGAACGCCGAACGTCATAGCAGATTTTTCCGATCCGGGTTCATCAGGTATCGGTGTGTCTTCCGGCATGTTACCCGTGAACTGGATAAAAAGACCGTTGCCGGCATCGCCTTTATGGAGCTGACCGGTTGAATGAAGGAATCTCGGGCCGTACTCACAGGTAACCGCAATTTTATATTTCTCACCTATTGCATCACGGAGCTCCTTCAGTGCGGCAGTTGTCTTTGTATCGGGTTTCAGGAAAGGCTGAATACAAAGGTATGACCTTAGTGTTTTCCCTGCAGAACCCTGCTGAATCTTTCCGAATAAATCAGCCAGCGACTGTTTCACTGAAGAGTATTTCGCGTCTCCGAGTATGGAAATACCGTCCTCGGTTAATGCTGCGGGGATCGTTGGGTTAATTCCCTGCTCAATGTACTTCTTAAGGAACTCACGGGCAATGACTTTTGCCTGTTCAACATTCGGCTGATCAAACGGCTGAATCCCCAGACACCAGCCTGCAACTGCAGTAGCAATTTCCCAGCGGAGAAACTCGGCGCCCAATTCATAAACGTCATCCCAGACTATCTCAACAACGGGGAAACCGGCTTTTTTAAGGTCACTAATCTGCTCGGTAAAAGAATGATCATTTTCAAGACGGAGATTTACGAAAAGGCGGTCAAAAGCGTAATTTTCAGCACCGAGCCATTTTTCGCCTGCAACAGGGAGAATGCCGTGTCCCTTTTTACCGGTGCTTTCAGCAACAAGCTGTTCAACCCACCAGGTGAATGAGGCAATGGAAGGTGATGTTAAAAATGTAACCTTGTCAACTCCTGCTTTTGCAAGTTCTCCCATCAGAATTCCCAGAATAGAAGAGGAGTCATTATCGGAATTATAACTCTCTGAGGGGGTGAAGGTTTGTGAAAACTCTGCTGCACGCTTAAGAAGTTTTTTGATATCCGCACCGGTTAGCGCTGCAGGTACAACTCCGAAGAGTGAAAGTGCCGAGAATCTCCCGCCGATATTGGGGTCATTAAGGAAAATCTTTCTAAATCCCAGTTCACGCGTTAATTTCTCAAGACCACTTCCGGGGTCAGTAATGGCTGCAAGATTTACGCCTACTTTATCCCTGCCGAGTTTATTTACATCAAGATTGTAAAAATATTTCAGGAACGAAAGAGTCTCAACCGTTCCGCCTGATTTGGTTGATACGATGTAAAGAGTCTCTGCAGTATTATATTTACCGGCAGCTTCCAGAACCGCTCCGGGATCAGTGCTGTCAAGAATACTGAGATTTAATCCGTTGCCTCCGTAGATGAGGCTGAATACTTCAGGGGCAAGAGATGATCCGCCCATACCAAGCAGCAGGACGTTCTTAATGCCATCTTCTTTTACGCTTCTTACAAACTCGAGAATATCATCAGCCTGCAGCAGACTGTTCTGAGGGCTGTTCAGCCAGCCGAGTCGGTTTGTTATTTCATCGGGCGAATTACTCCACACTGTGTAATCGTGTGAGAGGATTCTTCCGAGAACATTTTCATTCTTGTACTTCTGCATTCCCGCAGTCAGATTTGATTCAAACTTTCCGGGATGAACATTGAATAAAGAACCCATAATAATCCTGAATTTAATTTATCAGTTAAAACAAACTTATTTTTCTTGCTATGTGTGCTGCTCCGTGAAGCGCCGCCTCACTGTCTTTAATCATGTAAACAGGGGTGTTCTCCACGAGGTAACTGAGCCTTCCTTTTGCCGTATAGGCGCTGAGAAAGTTTTCAGAGTGAATGAGGGGAGCTATTTTTGGTGGAATACCTCCGCCTAGATAAACACCTCCCTGAGAGGTGAGCGCCAGCACCATGTTGCCCGCATGTGCCGCAAGAACAGCAACAAAAAGCTCCATTGCCTTCACGCATAATGTGTCTGTTCCGGCCATCCCGTGCTTTGAAATCACGGCGGAGGCATCACCGCTCTCCATTTCGGAAGAGACGGTATCCGAAACTTTTGCGTAGCCCGTGTTTGCCAGGAATTCATAAATATTGGGAATACCGAGTCCTGAAGCAATTCGTTCAACACTCACACGTTTGTATTTTTTGCTGAGATAAGCGAGCATTTCCGCCTCCAGTTCATTCCTGGGAGCAAAATCAACATGTCCTGCTTCTGAAGGAATAACCTGAAAATCCCCATCTTCTGAATAGATCAGCAGAGCATTACCGAGCCCCGTGCCGGGTGCAATCACGAACACCCGTTCTTTAACCCTGTCTATCCCGCCGGGATGCACAACGTCAAGATCATTATCTTTAAGGAACGGTACGGCAGAAGCAGTTGCCACCAGATCATTAACAAGCTTGAATCTCGGAATTCCGGTATCCCGGCTGATTACTCTTTCATCAAGATCACCCCAGCTCAGATTTGTTGACCGGCATACACCGTCAACTATCGGGCCTGCTATTCCGGCAACACCCGCGGTTATTTCTTTATTAATACCGTTAAGGAACTGACTGATTATCTCCTGGAACGATGAATAATCTCTCGATGAAAATTTTTCATACTTTACTTCTATTAAATTATCATTATCGTAATCATACAGGGCAAGTATCGTCTTGGTGCCCCCTGCATCGCAGGCTAATATCATTTATCTCTCCGTAATTATATCAGATTTTACTTGCGGCGGCTTTATCCAGAAACCAGACCAGCTTTCCGCTACGGGGTAACACATGAAAAGCGGGGTAGTTTTCAGCCTGCGGTGATCCTTCAATCAGATCAGCGGCAATCCCCGATTTTTCTTCTCCCGTAATTAAAAAAACAATTAAACCACTTAAGTTAATTAATTCTCCTGTTATTGTCACTCTGAATTGCCCGTCATAAGGATTTTTTACAGGTTCTGCCCACTTTTGTGATTGGAAAAGCTGCTGCATGCCTGGAAATATTGATGCGATATGACCGTCGGTTCCGATACCGAGGGTAAGCATGTCAAGAGTTTTCTGTTCTTTTTTATCAGGCAGCATGCTGCGCAGCATAACGTTGTAATTGTCGGTTGCTTTAACAGGAGCGGCAGGGCCAGGAACGGGAAATAATTTAACCTGATCCTGATTAAGTTTGTGCCCCGGGATTCTGTTAAAGCTGCCGTAGTTACTGTCATGTTAATCATAGGGAACACATCTTTCAGCCGCCCGGGAAATTTTGCAGTTTACAAGCCAGTCATGTATATGATGATACGAAGCTAAAGCATTAAAAAGTGACTTTGCGGTTTCTCCACCCGAAATGCACAGATTAAAAACTGACGATTGTTTAAGGGAAAGAATTTTTTGCTCACGCACAAGGAGGTAAAACTCTGCGGCAAGTTCCGAAAGGTCATTAAAAATATAAACTGGCTGATCACTCATCATCGTATTCCTGAACTTATTCATGTACAGGCAATTTATCACGCCGGAAACGGATCTTCAAAAAAAGTTCAATAATCAGAGCGGAATAATTAAAGCAGCTATCTGCATCACAAAATTAAGAAGAATAATGAAAAATAATTTACTTTATTTAATGAAGCACTTGAATATTAATTCATAATTCAGTATATTTTGAATAATGATTCATTAATATTTATAAGTCATGAGAGTAAAAGAAGGTAATAAGGAATTAGATATAAAGGAAGCCGCCATCAGGGTATTTGC
>CAYPMQ010000247.1:0-5236 GCA_964411625.1 uncultured Ignavibacteriaceae bacterium | reverse complement strand
GTGGGGGAGGGTTCAGCTCACATAAATTCTATGCAACGGAGGCAGCCTTCAGATTAGCACCGGTATTTTATAATATCATGGCATTATTCAGAATGGTTGTGCTCAAAGAAAAAAAACGGGAAGGATGGCTGCTCTTTATTTCAAATGCATTGCATCAGGAAGCCGGGTGGTCTCAAGACAGCGAAAAGAGGTGCTTAAACTCCCGGTTTCCGGGAAAAAGAGGGCTTGGATCGAAGGATTACTTCAGAATTTGGAAGAATTTGTGCCCCATATTAAAATATCTCATGCATGATCAGGGTTTATTGCACACCTCTCCTTAACTCTTTACATTAGCAATCATCTCCTGATAATGTATTCCTTGTCAAATTTTATACTTTGAAACATTGTTATTTTTAAGCATTTTAACCTCACGATTATTTAATTTCAAACAAGAAAGGACATATGAAAAAAACCCTGATCATATCTCTTTTAATAACTGCTGTTCTTTTCTCGCAGCGGTCTCATAATAATCCTTGGACCGATATAAATGAGAGTCAGATTTCAACTGTTCTGACAAAAACAATTAACACATCAGATTCAAGAGTCACAAGACTCGATCTAAATTCTCTCAGAGAAATTCTTAATGAATCACCTGAAGAGTTTTCTGCCCAGGCAGTCAGCGCCCCTCTGCTGTCCATTCCTTTGCCCGATGGCTTCAGCACCGCAATGAAAGTAATTTATTCCCCCGTAATGGAGCCTCTGCTGGAGGCAAGATACCCTGAGATTAAAACTTATCTCGTTACTTCAACCGATAACTTTTCTTACTGGGGAAGAATAGATCTTACCCCGCATGGTTTTCATGGAATGATTTTCACGGATAAAGGGACTGTATTTATTGACCCTTATTCACGCGGAAACACAGAATTTTATCAGTCCTATTACAAGAGTGATTATATTGTGCCGGCAGAGAAAGCGGATGCTGCAATCTGTCTCACTGAAACTGACGGAACTCCGGGTAATGTTCCCGACAGAGTGATTCCCGGAACTTTGCGAACATACCGTCTTGCAAATGCATGCACAGGTGAATACGCAACTTTTCACGGAGGTACAGTTCCCCTGGTACTCGCTGCAATGGTTACGTCCCTGAACAGAGTTAATGGCGTATATGAACGTGAGGTAGGCATCAGGATGCTGCTGGTTAATAATAATGATCAGATAATATTTCTTAATGCATCAACCGATCCGTACTCAAACAATAACGGCAGCACGATGCTTGGTCAGAACCAGACGACCTGTGATAACATAATCGGAACTGCAAATTATGATATCGGTCATGTGTACAGCACAGGCGGCGGCGGAGTTGCTTATCTCAGAAGTGTCTGTTCATCATCTCTTAAGGCAGGCGGAGTTACGGGCGGCCCTGCCCCGATAGGTGATCCGTTTGATATTGATTATGTGGCTCATGAAATGGGACATCAGTTTGGCGGCAACCACACCCAGAATAACAACTGCCAGAGAAATGCTTCAACCGCTTTTGAACCGGGCAGTGCATCCACAATAATGGGTTACGCAGGTATATGCTCACCAAACCTTCAGAATAACAGTGATGATTATTTTCACATAGGCAGCCAGGTTGAAATAACCAATTTTATAAACGGAACCGGCAACGGCTGTGCAGTAAGAATTTCAAATAACAATGAACCCCCGGTTATAACACTTCCTCAGGCAGGTTATACAATTCCGATAAATACTCCGTTTAAGTTAACAGGCTCAGCAACAGATCCTGATAACACCACCCTCACGTACTGCTGGGAACAGTATGATTTGGGACCTTCCGGGAATCCCAATACTCCGTCAGGTAATGCTCCTATTTTCAGAAGCTTCAAGCCGGTAACATCACCAACCAGATATTTTCCAAAACTCTCTGATGTTTACAACAATACTCAGACCCTCGGTGAAATTCTCCCTTCTTATACGAGAAACCTGAAATTCAGATTTACTGTAAGAGATAATAATCCCGGTGCGGGGAACTATACTTCTGGTGAGGTAACTTATTCTGTTGATCAGACAGCCGGTCCGTTTACAGTTACTTATCCCAATACCTCCGGTGTCTCAGTTCCGGCTCTTTCACAAATGACTATTACTTGGCATGTTGCAAATACAACTAACGCAAGTGTTAACTGCCAGAATGTCAATATACTGCTGACAAAAGATAACGGTCTTACTTACACCCCGGTTCTGATGAATACTCCCAATGACGGATCACAGGAAGTAACCATCCCTGATATCCAGACAGCTAATGCCAGGATTGTTGTAGAGGCTGCTGATAACATTTTCTATGATGTTTCAAATGCAGCATTTTCAATTACGAATGCAATCCCTGTTGAGCTTACATCGCTTAAAGCAACGGCAATAAACGGCTCCGTAATGGTTGAGTGGTCAACTGCCACAGAAACAAATAACAGAGGGTTTGAAATCCAGAGGAAAGCCGGAGAAAATTTTGTAACAATAGGATTTGTAAACGGAAACGGCACTTCTGTTACCGGGCATTCATATTCATTCACTGATGCAAATGCTGTTACGGGTAAAAATGTGTACAGACTGAAACAGATTGACTATGACGGTACCTATGCATACTCCCCTGTAATTGAGACAGATGTACTTGCACCATCAGAATTCGGGTTATCACAAAATTATCCTAATCCGTTTAACCCTTCCACAACGATAAGCTTCTCACTCGCAGAAGCATCAAAAGTAACTCTTGAGATTTTTGATGTTTTGGGAAATAAGATCGCGTCTGCGGCAAGCGGTATCTATCAGTCAGGATATCACAATGTAGTATTTGATGCAACTCTGCTGAACAGTGGATTGTATATATATACGTTAACCGCAGCTGCTGAATCAGGTAAAATTTTCAGCCAGACACGCAAGATGATGCTGCTTAAATAGTCTGACATTATGATTATTACAAAAGCTGCTTTCTTCACGGGAAGCAGCTTTTTCTATAAAACAGGGGGTTTTTTATCGGCAGATTAAGACAGGAAGCGCTTTACAGCCGGAAGAATGGTAAAAAAACAAAAGTACCCTGTATAATCAGGGCGTTCAAATTGCATCAACACAAATCAGATTAAATCACGAAGTCAGTTGTTTCACAGAAAGTTTTCCGCTGCCCTGGAAACTATACCGGATTACAAATTCCTCCACACTACCTCATAAGAGAACTGTGATTTTTATTTTGTCGGCAGCAGTTTTTTTCGATGACCCTTCAAATTCTTAATAGAGAATTGGAGGTGTGCCACACCACCCTGCATTTTTATGCTCAACAAACTTCCCGTCAGGATTTATGGTGAATCCGTAACATTCAGATAATCCGGATGCTTTCACCATGAGCGCAACCCCTTTATTATTGTCAGTCAGGTTCCATTTGCCATAAAGTCGTTCCTGTGTATCAGGCTGAAATATAGTCTCTCCGCATCCTGCAAGAAACAGAGTAATCAAATGCAACATCACTGATAATTTTATTCATGATTATCCTTATGCTAAATTGACATCAGATATCTGTTGAATTCACAATCAGTAAGGTCTGAAAGGATTATTGTCAAATACTAGAGAATCTCATTCTGACATTAAAAAAACAAAGCAATTTACACATTACTGCAGCTTTTTATAAGCCTCAATAAGCGCAGTTTTTGTGGCCAGCAGATCCTGAGAAAGAACTTTCACTTCACCCAGCACCGGCATGAAGTTGGTATCACCGTTCCATCTTGGCACTACATGAAAATGAATATGATCTGCAATTCCGGCTCCGGAACACTTGCCAAGGTTAGCACCAACGTTAAATCCTTCCGGTTTACTTATCATTGAAAGAGCAGAACAGGCCATCTGCAGTTCCGAAAATATTTCAGCAGATTCTTCAGGGGTAACCGAAAGAAAATCATGCGTATGTCTGTAAGGCACCACCATAAGATGACCGTTATTATAAGGATACAGATTCAGAACCGTAAAAGTCAGTTTATTTTTTCTCACCACAAGTGATTTATTATCATTCAGATCCTCCCCTTCAGCAGAGCAGAATATGCAGCCAGAGGGCTCCTTTTTTTCTTCATTAAATGATTGTATATACTGGCTGCGCCAGGTTGACCACATTTTTTCCATGCGTAAATTCCGTAATTATTTAATTTTCAAAAGTATAAATTTAATTCGGCACGAACCTAATATGCAATAAAAAACCCCGGTTGAAGCCGGGGTTCTGAACAATTAACAATTCAATAAAGCTGCTATTCTTCTTCCTGACGTAATTTTTTATACTCTTCAATAATCTTTGCTTCAATCTCTTTTGGAACTTCCTCATAATGAGAAAATTTTCTTGAATGTGAGCCTCTTCCGGCTGTAAGAGATCTTAATGTTGAAGAATATTTGTAAAGTTCAGAAAGCGGAACATTGGCTTTAATAATCTGGAAATGACCATCGCTGTCCATTCCGCTGATTTTACCGCGGCGGCTGTTAAGATCTCCCATAACATCACCCATGCATTCCTCAGGCACTTTTACTTCAACTTCATAAATGGGTTCAAGCAGACATGGTTTTGCTTCTGTGAATCCTTTTTTGAAGCATTGTGATGATGCAAGTTTGAATGACATTTCATCAGAATCAACATCGTGAAACTTGCCGTCGAAAAGTGTTACCTTAACGTCAACAACAGGATAACCGGCTATAACACCTTTACCCATCTGTTCCTGGATACCTTTTTCTACTGCAGGAATAAATCTGCCGGGCACAACACCACCCACAATTGCATTCACAAATTCATAGCCTGTTCCTCTTGGGAGCGGTTCCATCTTAAAGAATACATGAGCAAACTGTCCGCGCCCTCCCGATTGTTTCTTGTGTTTATACTCAACCGAAGCCACTGAGCCTTTTATTGCTTCTCTGTAAGGTACTTTAGGTTCAACAAGATCAACATCAACACCATATCTTTCCTTGAGGCGTTTTACAGCGAGTGAAAGCTGAAGCTCCCCCTGCCCGTAAATTACAGTCTGATGAGTTTCGGTATCGTACTTAACATTAAATGAGGGATCCTCTTCATGAAGAGTGTGAAGACATGCTGCAATCTTATCTTCATCACCTTTCGCTTTAGGGATAATGGCACCTCTGATGGCTGCTTCAGGAAATTTAATAGGGTTCATCATCACAGTGCTGCCTTTTCCGGCCAGAGTATTATTAGTATGAGTATCTTTCAGTTTAACCACTGCTCCTA
>CAYPMQ010000246.1:0-5277 GCA_964411625.1 uncultured Ignavibacteriaceae bacterium | reverse complement strand
ACACAAAACAGACAAAGAAGAACAGTTTTCGGTTACACGGCCTCACCTGACGGAGTGATATTATGGAATTTTCATTTGACCTGAATTTTATTTGGTTTATTTTAATAGGCATTCTGCTCGGCGGATATGCCATTCTTGACGGTTTTGATCTTGGAGTGGGAGCTCTTCACCTGCTTACTAAAACCGATCTCGACAGAAGAATTCTTCTTAATTCTATTGGTCCCGTCTGGGATGGTAATGAGGTCTGGCTTGTTACCGGAGGCGGCGCCCTTTTTGCGGCATTTCCCAATGTTTACGCAACCTCTTTTTCAGGTTTTTACATCCCGTTTATGCTCCTTCTCTTCTTTCTCATCTTCAGGGCTGTATCAATAGAAATGAGAAGCAAACAGGAAATGCTTTGGTGGAGAAAAATGTGGGATTATCTTTTCTCTTTTTCTTCCGTATTTATAAGTTTCCTCATGGGTGTTGCTATTGGCAATGTAATTCTGGGCATCCCGATTGGTCCCGATAAAGAATACGCCGGCGGACTTCTTAACCTGCTTAATCCTTACGCTCTGCTGGTGGGTGTTACAACAGTAGCTGCCTTTATGATGCACGGAGCAATTTATCTCGTAATGAAAACTGAGGGAGAGCTTCAGGAAACCGTACGCGGCTGGGTAAATAACACTATTATTTTCTTTGTAATCTGTTACGCAACTGTAACAATGGCAACTCTGATCTATGTAACCCACATGACCGATAGCTTCAGAGAACATCCCGTTTACTTTATTGTGGCTGTAATCAATATGCTTGCCATTGCTAACATTCCCAGGGAGATTCACCACAAAAGGGAGTTCTTAGCATTTCTCTCATCATGCGCTGCAATAGCTTCACTTATGGCGTTATTTGCAATAGGTCTTTTCCCCAATTTCCTGATTTCGAGCATTGACCAGGCATACAGTCTGAATATCTATAATTCAGCTTCCTCACCCAAAACCCTGTCAATTATGCTTACTATTGCAATAATCGGTATTCCCTTTGTGCTTGCATATACTATCAGCATTTACTGGATATTCAGGGGCAAAGTGAAACTTGATCACATGAGCTACTGATGATAACTTATTTTATTGACGGAAACAACGTTATCGGTAAAGATAAGAGTCTCAGGAGGATTCACAGGAGTGATCCGTCTGCTTCAAGGGAAGGACTGGCTTTTAAAGTGGACCGCTGGGCAAACGGTAAAAAGATCAAAGTTGTTATCTTTTTTGACGGGCATCCCGGCGCTGCCATTAATACAAATTTTATTGAAATAAGATATTCAGGCAATAAACCTGCAGATGAACTCATTAAAAACGCAATAGATCATCAGCGCAACACACTTAACGTTACTGTGATCAGCTCTGATTCAGAAGTCTTTAACTACGCGAGGGTCAGCAGGTGCAACCCTGTGCCTAGTGAAGATTTCTGCAAATCTCTTGAAGGCAGCACTCCGCTGGGAGAAGAAGAACAAACTATAAACAGATTATCCCTGTCTGATTCAGAATTCCTGAATTTATTCCTGAACTCCTTAGGAAATAAAAATGAAGAATAAATTGCAGCTCCTGTTATTTGTATTATCCATCATACCCACCCTTATGGCACAGGAGTACTTTTCACCCCATTATTACGATAAACAGTTAAATAAGGACTATAAAGCTCCCGCAACGGATGAGCCTGAAAATATTATCCCCCTGCAGTGGGATAAATCTGCCGTCACAGATTACTGGGTGTTCGGCTACCTGCCATACTGGGAGTATCCCGCCGGGCTCGGTAATCTGAAATATGAATACCTGACTCACATAGGTGCATTTGATTTTGAAGCAGACAGCCTGGGTAACCTCTCCAATCCCACCGGCTGGCCATGGACCAATCTCATAAACACGGCACATCAGAACGGAGTGAAAGTCATACTTGTTGTTACAAATTTCACCAACAAGGAAATAAGAAAAATTCTCAGCAACGCTGATGCGAAACAAAATCTTTTCACTCAGATTAAAAACAAGATCGAGACTTATCAGCTTGATGGTGTTAATATCGATTTTGAAGGCCTGTATACTGCCGACCGCGGCACCCTTCTTAACACCTTCATGAATGATCTTACAACATATATAACCGCAAATCTTCCCGGTAAAACAACAACATTTGCCGCACCCCCCGTAAACTGGGGAGGCTGGGATTTCAGCGGTCTGGCAAACGCCTGTGATTATGTCTTTATCATGGGCTACGATTTTTTCGGCAGCTTCAGCTCCACTTCAGGACCCTCTGCCCCGTACATTGGCGGTAACTATAATATTTACAATACCATCACTCAGGAATGGGGCAATGTCACAAATACTAACCCCGGGAAACTGATTCTCGGTGTTCCCTATTTCGGGCCTGAGTTCAAAACTTCAACCGGTGACCCCGGTTCTCAGGTCACAGGTTTTGTGAGAAGCATCAGATTCAGGGAAGCGCTTCCTAACTCATCCTCTTACGGCCTTCTGTTCAATACAACCTGGCAGACAACGTGGTACCGGTACCAGTTGGGTACTCAATGGTATCAGGCATGGTTTGATGACCCCCGCAGCAGCGAATTTAAATTCGCCCTCGCAAAATCAAAAAATCTTAAGGGCACCGGCATGTGGGCTCTCAATTATGACGGCTCCCTTGATGATTACTGGAATAAGATCCGTGATATCTTTTTCGCCGCCACCTCTGCTGAAAAACTTCCGGAAAGTCTTGAACTGAGAATTTCGAATTACCCGAACCCTTTCAACCCTTCTTCCGTTTTGGAAATATCTTCACCCTTTCAAACCCGCGGAAAAATTGGCATATTTAATATAACCGGTGAAAAAGTCAGCGAGCTCGGCTTCCGCGAATTGGCAGCGGGCAAAAATTATATTGATCTGAATATGAGCGGCATGCCTTCGGGAGTCTATTTCATCATGCTTGTGATCACTGAGGCACAACATGCCGGAAATATTATACATAAGGTTGTTTTAAGTAAATAAACGGATGCAAATGTATTACCGGTATAAATTGAATCAGCCCGGCGGAAAAGGTATATCCGTACTGCTGCTTTTTATTCTTTTAATATCACAGCATGCTTTTTCACAGACCCTGATAAAAAAGCATAACACTGCCTTTGGACTCTCAAACAATACTGTAACGAGAATTGACAAAGACGAATCAGGTTTTATCTGGGTAGGCACCTATGACGGCCTCAACAAATTTGACGGATATGATTTCACTCAGTACAAACTGAGTTCAGATGATGCCATGGGGGTGGCAGCAAATTATATATCCGATTTTTTGGACGACCGTGATTTCCTGTACGCTGCAACAAGAAACGGCTTGCTCAGACTCAATGAATCAACGGGTGATCTGAAAAGATACCTCATCGATTCAACTTCAGAACTCCCCTATATAAATAATATTGACCGGCTTTACAGGTACCCTGCTGCAAAAAATACGCTGCTTATTATATCAACTGCAGGGGTATTTACATTTAATACAAAAAACGAAAAATTAACGAGATTAATTGATGATAAGTTCTCGCCTGAGGCTAAGGATTTTTTTTATTTCTGCGCCGAAACTGATCCCGCTGATCCTGATGAAATATGGTTCGGCACTCTTACCGGAATCGCAAAAGTTAATGTTTCCTCCCGATCTTTTAAGATGTTTAAGCTCAGGGATTTTAATCCTTCAAATGAACAGAGCTCTGTAGTAATTGAAATAATACCTGACTCCCGGGATAAAAATATTTTCTGGGTTGGCACGGGTGAAGGAATTGCCAGGTTCGATAAAACCACTGGAGTTTTCAGGGAGTATAAGCTACCCGCCACAGATTTAACCGCGGCAGCTGGCAGAGTCAGTTTGTTCAGGATCAAACCTTCTCTCAGGAATAAAGATCTTTTTCATGTGCTCACGTTTGGGGGCGGTATATTCAGTTTCGATATCTCTTCACTGAAATATGTTCAGAGCAGTTTCAGTCAGAACCTGATGGGAAGCTCTTCGGTTTCAGATATTTACGAAGACGAATCAGGTTTGGTTTGGATCGGGACTATTGACGGCGGTATGATCTCTTTCTATGAGAACACTAACGATATTCAGAACTATACCACACGCACTGAAGGGTCATCAATTTCCTCAAACCTGATAATCTCGGTTACAGAAGCAGCTAATTCTGAAATCTGGATAATTAGCAGCGGCACAGGCATTGATATCCTGAACCCCGGAACAAAAAAAATCACCCACCTCTCTCCTGATAATTCTGCTTTGCAGGCTGCAAACGTAATATCACTGGTTCCTTCACTATATGACAAAAACAAAATGTTTTACAGTACCGGAATCGGCGGTTACGGCGTTATTGATATAAACACAAAGAAGGTATCACTCCTCAGCGTACCCGCACTTCCCGCTGATTTCCCGGTGATAGCAATCGGGGATGATACAAAAGGAAATTTATGGGCTATAAGTGCAATCCGGGGAATTTATGTCATCTCTCCCGATTATCAAAAAGTTATTGATTCGCTCGTGATATATCCCGATTCGATCCGCAAAATCAAAAATACGCATGAAGACAAGCTTTTCGGAACAAGGAGAATAACAGGTGCTAAATTTGATAAATCGGGCTGCTTGTGGATCTCCACTTTTGACAGAGGACTTATCAAATATGATCTTTATTCGGGGAAAACTTACAATATTTCAAACCGCAACGGAACTAACAACTCACTATCTCATAATCTCATTCAGGAACTATTCTTCGATGATGACGGAATGTTGTGGGTTGGCACTGAAAACGGGCTTGACCTTATCGATCCGATTAAACTCACAGTGGAAAAAATACAGCTCCCGAAGGTAAAGGGGAGCAATACCGTTTATTCTATTGTGAAAGATGATAAGGGTTTTTACTGGATTACACTTCAGAGCGGTTTGATAAAATATGACCATAAAACCCGCAAATCGGTCTCATTCAGCGAGCTTGATGGTTTTCTGGAAGGTTTTTACATATCATCCGCCAAAACAGCAAACGGCATGATATATATGGGCGGCATATCAGGGCTTACTTCTTTCAATCCCGAAAAAGTAAAAATTAATACGATACCGCCGAAAATTGTCATAACCGAATTTTCGTTCCTGAACAGCGGAAAGACGGTGAACAGCATTAAGTCATACCTGAAAACTGATGAAACCGGAATGCAGGTGCTTGAACTTGAGTATTCGCAAAACTCGTTTGCCCTGAAATTTGCGGGACTTAATTTCCTCAACCCCGAGCAG
>CAYPMQ010000245.1:0-5277 GCA_964411625.1 uncultured Ignavibacteriaceae bacterium | reverse complement strand
AAGGAGGAGTTGGCACTCGAGCAGGGACTTTATTATTTTCTGATACAGGTTGCCGGTCATAAAGATATCAATACGGATAATGAACTGAAAATCAGTTTTGAGACAAATGCTTCAGAAAATTCCGACTACGCGTTTTCTCTATCTCCTGAAATGACAACATCATTTGAACGCCTTCTTGATGATGCAAAGATCTCTAATGTCTCCATCTCACCCGATGGCACCACGATAGCAGTATTCACTTCATTCACTGATAAAAAGCCCGGCAAAAGCAAAAGAGTACTCAGATTTTACGATGCTGCCACCGGTAATCTTAAAACAACCCTTGAAGGCAGCTATATGAGCCAGTTTTCATGGGTCGGCTCAGGTCATGATTTTTCCTATGTGGAAAGCGAAGGTGATTATTCTTACATTTACATCTACAATCCCGTGGCGCCAAAACCTAAGCCTGTTTTGGGCAATATTAAAAATCTCTCATATTACCGCTGGGATCTTTCGGGCAAGAATCTCTGGTACGCTGTTTACGAGAAAGAGGATGACTTCAAAAACGGTCTTAAGAGATATGAGTCTATTGAAGACCGGCAGGCGGGCAACAGAAATAAAAATACGATCTGGCATTATAATCTTGTGAGCGGCATTAACAGGAAGGCTGCATCAAATGAATTATCATCAGATATTGCGGATATCTCTCCCGACGGGAAAAAACTTCTCTATTATATTAATAACTGGAATAATCTGAAGAGACCATTCAGCAACAATACTTATTATCTCTATGACGCCAACACGGGTAAAACTGATTCGCTTCTGAATCTTTACTGGTCAGGGAAAGCTAATTTTCTTGGTTCCCCTGATGAACTTATAATGCTGGGAGGCCCTTCCATGTTCGGTAAGACAGGTATAAATCTTCCCGAAGGTGTCATTCCAAATGAGTATGACTCGCAGGCATATATTTATAATATCAAAACAAAAAGCGCAGTATCTCTTACAAAAGATTTCAACCCCTCGGTATCTGATTTCCATCTTACTGCCAACCCCGATGTTATTTATTTCAGGACTGTTGACCGCTCAGACATGACTGTTTACCGTTATGACAGGAAAAGTGCAAAGTTTACGAAACTACCGCTGAATGTTCCGGTTATTGATGATTTTTCAGTCAGTGCTGATGGCAAACGTGCAGTTTACAGCGGTTCATCTGTTGCTTACCCTGAGGTGGCATACTTTTCTGCTGATATATCCGCGGATCCCGGTAAGTTACTTCTTGATCCTTCATTTGATGAATACAAGAACATATCTCCTTCAAAATTCATGACTCTTAATTACACCAAACCCGATGGTGAGATTATTGACGGACTTTTATACCTTCCCGATAATTTCGATTCAACTAAAAAGTATCCATGTATAGTATATTATTACGGCGGTACCACTCCCGTTGAAAACTCATTTGAGGGAAGATACCCAAAAAATATCTGGACAGCAAATGGCTATATAGTTTATGTTCTTCAGCCGAGCGGGGCTATCGGATATGGTCAGGAGTTTTCTGCACGTCATGTGAATGACTGGGGAACAATCACAGGTGAGGAGATTATCGGGGCCGCAAAGGCAATGGTAAGTTCATGCAGCTTCATTGATTCTGAAAAACTGGGCTGCATAGGTGCTTCTTACGGAGGATTCATGACAATGAGTCTGGTAACCAAAACTGACATTTTTGCCGCGGCAATATCTCATGCCGGAATAAGCAGCCTCTCAAGTTACTGGGGTGAAGGCTACTGGGGTGTGGTATATTCAGGTATAGCTTCAGCAGAAAGTTACCCCTGGAACCGGAAAGACATTTATGTTGATAAATCCCCTCTTTTCAACGCCGATAAAGTTAACACACCAATTCTGCTTCTGCACGGAAATGCCGATACCAATGTGCCGCCGGGTGAAAGTGCCCAGTTTTATTCTGCACTCAAACTGCTCGGTAAAGATGTTGAGTACATTGAGGTAGATAAACAGAATCATCATATTCTTGACCGTGAAAAACGTGAACTCTGGTCAAAAACCATCCTCGCCTATTTTGATAAGTATCTTAAAGGCAGGCAGGAGTGGTGGAATCACCTTTACGGAAAAAATTAAACGCTTTTTATCCGGGAAAAGGGTTGTCACTAAAACGGCAGCCCTTTTTTAT
This sequence comes from uncultured Ignavibacteriaceae bacterium, assembly GCA_964411625.1. Lineage (GTDB taxonomy): Bacteria > Bacteroidota > Ignavibacteria > Ignavibacteriales > Ignavibacteriaceae > JABWCA01. Next base: position 3,113 of record CAYPMQ010000245.1, on the reverse strand, counting down.
TCTCAAAAATCAGCGGTAATTGTACCATTGCATATATATTTTCAATACAGATCAAATCATTATTCTGCAGATTATCAGCCACTTATGGGCTGCCTGCTTTATGTGCCTGTGTTACAATAATATCAGCAAAATATCTTCTTTGAACCGCTGAATTCTTCTGTTATCTTGCTGCTGATAATCTGTCGTAAGAAATTTATTGTGTTTTTCCCGGAATTTTTCTTATTTTATTCACTATTCTTCTCTCTTTATTTAATCTGTGAAATATGTAATTGCGGGTAACTCCTCGCCGGAGCTGCTGAATCCGGTCATCATATTCTTTTAATTATTTCGGTAAATTTTATGAGTATTATACATAATATTGCAATCATTGCAGATAATCCCGCACATTATGATATTTTTGATTTGTTCGATAAAAGAGCCGGATTCTCATCTGTAATTCTGCCCAAAAACGAAGAGACGCTCAACAGGCTAGAAAACGAGAAATATGATCTCTTTTTTATAGAGATTATGAATCCTGCCATGAGTGAAATTGAGTTTATTGACCGTACTTATACCCTCACTTCCGGCACGCCGATAGTCATAATCTCAAATTATTTTTACGATACGAGAGAAATAATTTTCGGTCATACAATCGAAGATTTTATTCAGTATCCTCTTAACCTTGAGAAGATGATCAATTCTGCAACCGGAATTTTGGAGCGGGGCGGTAAAAGCCCTTTCAAACCGGATGCACCTGCTGATCTTAATCAGGTAGTTCTTCAGAATAAAAAATTGTCAATTTTGCTTGAAATCCTCAGAAGTCTGACCTCAGTCAGCGACCTTGATGAGCTGCTCATGAGAATTATCACACTCGGGGCAGAGTTATTCGATTCTGAAAGAGCGACCCTTTTTATTGTTGACCGCGCAAAAAAGCAGCTCTGGTCAAGAACGGCTATAGGGCTTGAAACAAGTGAAATCAGAATTAGTATAGACCAGGGTATTGTTGGTCAGGTGGTTGCAAGCGGAAAATCGGAAATCATTAATGATCCTTATTCCCATCCTAAATTCAATAAGGATATAGATATGAAAACCGGTTTCAGAACAAGAAACATTCTTTCATACCCGCTTAAAAATATTCAGGGAGAAGTTGTGGGTGTTCTCCAGATACTGAACAAAAAATCAGGGGACTTTGATTCTGAGGATGAGAATTTTGTATCAGCTATGGCTTCTTCAACGGGTATAGTACTTGAAAATGCGCTGCTCGCAGAAAATCTTAAATTTAAGATAAACGAACTTCAGCAGGCTTATTCTGATATTTATGTCGCTCAGGAGCAGATTATGCGTGAATCAAAGCTTGTGGTTTGCAATCAATCTGAAATAATGTTCTCTTCAATAATGAACAGCAAACTGAGCGAAACCGAGGCAAGAATTAATTCTGTAATCAGCAGTGAAGAACTATCACAGGAATCTGCAATGAAGCTGCTTGAACTCAAAGATATTCTTACAGGCATTTCATCCGAATATATTAGTGCAATGCAACAGATTAAAAATTCCTGAGGCTGCCGTTAATCAGCAGAAACGTGAATCATATCACAATATCGCCCCGCATCTGTACATTCATCGCAGATGAAGGAACATCAGTTCCTTTTCAGAAATATAATCCTCATAAGAAATTTATATTAATCATTTTATAACCGGAGGACGAACACATGTTACTTTCTAAATCAAACAGACACCTGAAAATATTCTTGATGATTATCTTCGCATTTTTTATGACAAGCGAGTCTTTCTCCCAGAAGAAAAATGAGCCCACAAAGGCCGAATTTGATAAAATGGTCGAAAAAGAATTCGGTAAATTTGTTTACGGTACCAAAGAAGATAAAATGGTTCAGGAGGTTGGTAAAAATATTATAAAATGGGCAGGATATACCGGTCTGGAAGTCACTTTCAAGACTATTCAGAGTGATGAAATAAACGCTTTTGCATATCCTAACGGAAACTGCTATGTTTTTACAGGTCTGTTCCAGACAATAGAGACAATAGATGAACTCGCATTTGTCGTGGCTCATGAACTGGCACATGTTGTACTTCAGCACGGCGCAAAAACGGAAGAGCTGCTCAGGAAACAGGGTAAGAAAGTTACCGAAGATCAGTTAAAGGCATGGACACGTGAGCAGGAATACGAAGCTGATAAATATGGGATTCTTTACTCGATAAGGGCAGGTTATAATCCGCTTGGTTCAGTTAACTGGTTCAATACCATGGTAAACAAAGGGTTTGAATACACCCCGATGTTTGAAAAACAGGTTGATCACCCTAATTTTACTCAGAGAGCCGTTCAGTCATTTATTCATATCGGTAATTATTATGAATATGCAAGAAATTTCGATTACGGTGTGATTTACCTTCAAACAGGTGAATATGCCATGGCAGCCAAATCATTCCAGAAATTCCTTGAGATGTATCCCCTGCACAAAGAGGCTTATAATAACCTCGGTGTGGCTATGCTGGCCGAAAAAATCAATAAAAAAGGCGTGAATCTTGATCTCTGGGTTAATACTGCAGTATCAAAACTTGAACTGTTCAAAGATAATTTTCAGAGCCGCACAAGAGGTAATTATACTGTAACCAATAAAGACTTTGTTGATGCCATTGATAATTTTAATCAGGCACTCAAGTATGATCCTAATTATCCCCAGCCGCTAATAAACCTCGCACTGATAAGTGTTCTCACTAAGGACATGACTGGTGCTAAAAAATATCTTGATCAGGCAATGAAACAGACCTCGGGGCTCTATGATGCTTATCAGATTCAGGGCTTCTACTTTGCCGAACAGAATAAATTCAAAGAAGCTGCTGATGCATTCCAGAAAGCATACAGTCTCGATAAAAATAACCCGAAAGCCTTATTTAATCTTGCGTATTCCTATCAGTGGAATCAGCAGAAAGACTTGGCAGCCAGCACTTGGAAAACATTCCTCAATCTGGTACCCGAAGGCAAATATGCCAACATAGCAAGAGAAAACCTGGCAAAACTTACCGGCACCGTTGCAAAAAACCCGAATGCGCCTGAAACAGGTAAGCTTCCCAATGCCCCCAAGAAAAAACTTATTGAAGGTGAATCTGCTTTACAA
>CAYPMQ010000244.1:0-5282 GCA_964411625.1 uncultured Ignavibacteriaceae bacterium | reverse complement strand
GTACAGGATCAATAAGTATATCAACTGAGATGATTTTGAGAAGTTTTTCAATGAAACTTTCCGCCGATGCAGCAGCAGTTATAGCTGAGCTGGAGCAGAATGCCGATCCGGTTAATCTTGAAGGACAAAAAAGATATGGAATTGAAATTTCAAAATCTTTTGGAGTACCGGCTGCTAAAATAAAAAGCATCGCAAAACTTGCAGGAAAAAATCATTCGCTTGCAATTGAACTCAGTAGCACAGGATACAGAGAGGCTATGCATATAGCAGCCCTTATTGCAGACCACAAAAAACTGACTGAAGAAGAGATTGATTCCTGGGTAAGACAATTCAATTCATGGGATGTTTGTGACTCAACATGCCTCAAACTATTCCGGAAGTCTGATATTGCAATCCGTAAGATGGAAGAGTGGATGGATTCAGAGGAGGAATTTATCAAGCGGGCCGGTTTTGCGCTGCTTGCCGCTTGTGCTGTACACCGTAAAAGTGAAGAGGATGAGTTTTTTACAGGTATGCTCCCTAAAATAGCTGAACATGCGGCTGACGGGAGAAACATGGTGAAAAAGTCAATTAACTGGGCACTCAGGCAGATCGGTAAAAAAAATACATTTCTTAACAGACGGGCAATTGAAACCTGCCACACTATAAAAACCCTTTACCCGGGGATAAAAAGTGCCCAATGGATCGCTTCAGATGCACTCAGGGAGCTGAGCGGGGATGCTATCCAGAACAGGTTATCCCGGCGGGGCTGACCCCAAATTTTTAATGTCTGCGGTCTTGTGCATTCAAATCAAGAAACTCCCCAATAAGACCAATAAGCTGTTTTTTGGTGAAGGGTTTAGAAATATAGCCATTTAAACCCTTAGCAAGAAAATCTTCCTTGTCTCCATCCATTGCATAAGCGGTTATTGCAATGACAGGAGTATCCTTCAGGTTAGTTAGTTCACGCAGCTTTTTTGTAATTTCAGTTCCGTCAGGACCTTTTCTAAGGTTTATATCCATGAGTACAAGATCATAGTCATTATCTCCGGCTTTTATTAATGCATCTTCCAGACTTATTGCATTATAGATATTGCAGTAATTCCTTAGCATCTGTTTTACCACATCAACGGCAACAGAATCATCTTCAACATACAAAATATCATATTTCCTCAGCAAAAAGCCCGGTAATGATTCCTCAGCCGTTTTCTTATCTGATGACTGACGGGGTACTGCAATTTTACCAAGAAGCGGAAAGGTGAGGATAAAGCTCGTTCCTTCTCCGGGAATGCTTTCAACATCAATCGATCCCGACATAAGCTCCGTGAATTTTTTTGCGATGGTCAGTCCTAATCCGGTTCCTTCAAAACTCCTGCTGAATCCCTCGCTTGCTTGTCTGAACTCTTTCCAGATCATATCAATTTTATCTTCAGGAATTCCGATACCGGTATCTTTAACCGTAACTATAGCTTCATTGTCACTTTTTTCAATTATTACCGAAATTGAACCCTCTTTAGTGAATTTTACCGCATTATTAATAAGATTACTTAATACATTTTGCAGCAGATTTCTATCGAGATGGCAAATAATCTCTTCATCAGGTGCAGTAAAAGTGTATTTCAAAGCTTTTTTCTGAGCCGCGGAAATATAAAGTTCAAAAGTTTCCTTAACCGGATCAATCAGATTGACTTTGTCAAATCTGGTTTCAATTTTACCGGCTTCAAATTTTGATAGATTTAATATAAGGTTAAGTGTTTCGAGAAGCCTGAGACCTGCCTTATTAATTGTATGAACCATCTTAAGGAGTTTCTCATCATTTACAAGTTCTTCTTCAAGTATCTCGGAAAACCCCAGAATTCCGATCAGGGGCGTGCGGAGTTCATGGCTCATGTTCGAGAAAAAGTTGGATTTTACTTTATTCATTTCCTCTGCCTTTTCTTTTGCGTTAACGAGCTCCTCAATCATTTTCTTTTTATCAGTGACATCCTCTTTAACTGCAACATAGTGGGTAATTTTTTTGTGCTCATTATGTACAGGTGCAATAACGGAGTTTTCCCAAAAAAGCCGCCCGTTTTTCTTTTTATTAAGAATCTCACCCTGCCATGTTTTACCTGAGGAAATAACATCCCACATTTCTTTGTAAAACTCTTTTGACATATATCCGGAATTAAGCAGCCTGGGATTCTTCCCTAAAACTTCCCTTTCAGAGAACCCGGATATTGAACAGAAGAATTTGTTAACGTATTCTATATTTCCGGCTGCATCGGTAATTACAATACTTACGGGGCTCTGTTCAATTGCCTTAAGAAGCCGGTTTGTATCCTCCTCAGCTTTTTTCTTGCCAAAATAAACAGATAACTGATTTGCTATCTGTTCCAGCAGTGAAATTTCATCCTCTCCGAACACATTAGGATTTTCGTAACTCTGTACAACAATAATCCCTATTACTTTATTTTCTGATTTTATGGGAACTCCAAGCCATGATTCAGCTCTTCCTCCGCGCTGAATAATAAGTCCTTTTTCAGCCAGCTCTGTTATTTCCTTCTTATTCAAAAGCATTGATTTTTTACTGCGCACAACAAGTCCTGAAAGCGAATCTTTACCCGGCCATTTATTTATTTTCGCATGCTTATCGGCTATGAATAAGGAGGTCAGTTCATCGGTTTTGTGATCATAGGTGGCTATAAGGAAATTGGTGGTATCAATCAGCTTGCTGAGTTCATTGCGCACCACATCAGAGAGTTCTGTAAGATTATCTGCGGTTACCTCCGCATTGGCTATATTGTATTGTATTTCCTTAATCGTCTGAGCTTTGCGTGATTCCGTAATGTCCCTTCCTATAACAATCAGCATGTGCCTTTTTCCCTCCTTAAAGAGGGGAAGTTTTCTGACTTCATAAAATCTTTTATTGCCGTTTTCGTCAGGAATCATCTCATGGGAAAAAGTAAGATCTTTGTTTTCCCATGCCTGTTCATCTGAAGTGCTGCATGTAATGTGGAGACCGGCAAATTCCGGTCTTTCTGCAGCCAGTTCAAGCTCGGTTTTACCATACCAGTCATGATTACTGATTTTGAAAAGCTTTGAGGCCAGATTGTTAATAATCTGCCAGCGCCCCTCACCGTCTTTAATAAATACAGCATCCGGAATAGCTTCAATGAAGGTCATTAATCTGGTATTTGATTCCTGGAGAGCTATTTCGGTCATTTTCTGCTGTGTTATATCCCTTTGCACACCCCAGTTCGCGATAAGTTTATTTCCGCTCAGGATTCCGACTACATTATTTAAGAAATACTTGATATTGCCGTTTTTGTCATACTCCATTGTCTCCAGATTGTCAATCTGGTAGCGGGCATTAATAAAGTCTTCCATAGATTTTATAATTTCAGGGGTATCAGTATTTACATAAAGATCTGAAATACCTTTTCCAGTAAGTTCAGTTTCAGAGCTGAAACCGTACATTTCAACCATTGCCCTGTTGCATGACTTTATTATGCCTCTTTGCATTATAGCTTTAGCCTGTTCATGAACAGGTGAACTAATTTCAACAGGCGGGTTGTATTCAGTGTAGTAGATCCCCTCGCGGCTTTTTTCAATAAAGTAACGGTACTGCTCGCGGCTTTTATCAAGTTCCTCCTGCGCTAAAATATATTCTGAAATATCTCTGACCACTGAAAGAATGCATGTCTCATTATTGATACTGATAAGTGAAGCAGAAGCCAGAGCGTTGATCGGTCTTCCCGTTTTATGTCGCAGCTCAACTCGTTTATTCTTTATAAATCCGTTTGCAGTTAATTCCCGGATTAATTCATCTCTGGTCTCAATATCAGAGAACAACTGAATTGAGCTGAACCCGGGCGCGGTGATTTCTTCTTTGGAGTAACCGAAGGTTTCATGTGCCCCCTCATTGCTTTCAATGATTTTTCCGTCAGAAATTCTTGTAATAGTGATAGCATCAGGCGAAGTCATGAAACTGATCCTGAATTTCTCTTCACTCTGAGCAACAGCTTCCAGAATTTTTCTGGATTCTGTTATATCACGGGTGATAGCGAGCAGATGTTTTTCACCTTTAATTGTGATCAATGAAGCAGAAACGGAGCAATCCAGAATTTTACCTGATTTTATCCTGAATCTTGTTTCAAAACTGCGGCAAAATCCGGACTTAAGAAGTTCCTCCATTAACTGACTTCTTTTATCATTATCAACCCATATGTTGAGCTCAAACGCAGTTCTTCCAATTATTTCATCCCTTTTAAACCCTGAAAGCGCTTCAAATCCATTATTAACGTCAATGTATCGGCCGTCAGAAAATCCGGTTATGGAAACGGCATCAAGATTTGTAATAAAAGCAGACCTGAACTTCTCCTCGCTTTCAAAGAGCGCATCCTCAGCAGCTTTTTTGTCAGTTATGTCGGTGATAAAGCCTTCAAGAGAGAGAAGATTCCCGTCATCGGAGTAAATTCCCTTACCTCTTTCCCAGACCCATTTCTGAACACCGCTTTTTGTGATAATGGGGTATTTAAATTCAAAATATCCTTTCTCATCAAGCAGCTGTTGCCGGTTCTCATAAATTTCCTCCCTGAAATCCTCCCTGATCAGTTCATTAAAAGAAACGAACTTGTTATTGATGAGATGTTCAGGTTTGTAACCTGTTATTTCCTCGCAGCCATCACTCAGATAAGACATTGTCCTGTCTTTGTCATTTGAACAGCGGTAAACAAAACCCGGCAGATTGCTTATAAGAGTATTGAGAACTCTCTCGTTTTCTCTGAGTTCACTTTCTCTGTTCTTTCTTGTTTCAACCTCCAGCCTTAAATCCTCCATAAGATTCAAAGCTGCCCGCTGGCTTTTTTCAAGTTTCATCAGAGATTCTTTAAGCTGGCTGTCTATCTGGGTTTTTTGTTCAATTTCCCTTTCAAGGTGAAAAGTTTTATCTCTTACAAAGTCATCATAACGGGCTTTTAATTCAATTTTTTCCTTTTCAAATCCTATAAATTTTAATGCATTTCTAAATACTGCCGCCAGATCGGCTTTATCTGGGACCAAGGGTAAAATATAATCTGCACCGGAATCAAAAAGTTGCTTCTTATTCTCTTTAAGGATATTTTCAGGAAGGAGATACATAAAAAGGAGTAAATTTCCGGTTAATTCACTTCTGGTTTTAGCAGGCAGGTTTAAAAGTTCATCACTTATTTGGTCAGAAGATATTATGACAAAATTGAAAGAAGAAATATAATCTTTATCGTAAATCGTATCAGAATCCGGAGAGATCTCACAAGTATCACCTTCATCAAGCAGATCGTGTA
>CAYPMQ010000243.1:0-5284 GCA_964411625.1 uncultured Ignavibacteriaceae bacterium | reverse complement strand
GTGATAAAAGGAGCAGAGAATGAAGCTTCCCCCTCTGCATGAATCCTTGTAATCATCTCCTCACGTTGTACCTGATCAGAAATAAGAACGCAGAGAGTACAGTTCCTGTCAGACGCTCTTTCGGCATTGAAAACATCGGTGTCAGAGCTGTGTTACAGTCGAAAAGCTGATGAGTTGTAAGATCAGAGAGTGCGATACCAATACCGGATTTTTCAAATAAAGCGGAATAACTATTACGGCTGCGGAGAAGTTCCTTGTTCCGCCTGTATCTTTCAACCGAAAACATTATAACTTCTTCAAGGGACGCAGGAGCAAGCTGATATTTCAGAATATAATCATGGGAGCCCTTTTTTATGTATGCTAGTGCGGTTCTGTCATCAATGGATGAGCTGATAAGGAATAACCGAATTGCACTATCAATCCTGAATACTTCTGTAAACGTATCTTCACCTTAACTATCCGGCAGTTTAAGATCGGGAAAAATTATATCAATTGGAAATTCTTTGATAACGGAAAACCCTGTAGCCGGATCAGCGGCATGGTTAATATAAAAGTTAATTCAGCCTGCTGAGGATTTTATGATCTTACAAAGAAAGTTGCTGAATATTTTAACTTCCTCATCGATATGTTCGATTAAAAGGACATTAGAATGTTATTTTCATTCATTTGTGCCCAATTAATGCAGTTCTGAGAGTAAATCACAGAAAGAGACTATTAAAATGCAGCAAATGCATTTTTTATAATAATCAATTAAATGGAAAATATTAGGGACAAGAGCATGATAAAGGAAGAAGGGAATCAATGAGGGATATGACCTGTATCATATCCCCCATGAAAAAATCAGTTCATTTTTCCGCTCTTTAATTCATCCGCAAGACGTTTTGCCTTGTATACTTTATCGATGGCTTCAAGCATCCCGCGTGAGTCAACGGCAACAGTTCTGTTAAGTTCCGGCAGATATATAAAATTACCTTGAAGACTCTCAATGTTGCCGTCAAAAGCAAGACCTACTATTTCTGCATTTTTATTTATTATCGGGCTTCCTGAGTTTCCGCCGACTATATCATTGGTTGAGACAAAATTGAAAGGTGTTGAAAGATCAAGCCCTTCCGGAATATTACTCCATCTTTCGGGCAGATTGAAAGGATATTTTTTCCTGAAACTGTTAAATTTATCATAAAGACCATAAAATGTCGTAAATACCGGGGCTATGGTCCCGTTATATTTGTAGCCCGACATGAGTCCGTCACTGATTCGCAGGGTTCTGTTAGCATCAGGTGTTACACCGGTACCGTAAAGCTTAAACAGCACCTGCCCCACCATACCGAATGCAAGATTCTCCTCGGCATTCACTGCTCTTTGCTTGTCTCTCAGACCAGGGAGTTCTTTATGAGCATATACGTAAAATTTAATCAGCGGATTATCCATCGCAAGAAGTCCGGCGGGATCTGATTCTATAAGTTTCTTTACTTCATCTTTTCCCGTAAACGGTGAGTTAGAAACAAGATAATCAGCAGCTTCATCAGTGCTTCTGCCGTTCAGAAGAGAAACAAGTGCAGGATGATCTGCGCCAAGGTTAAGTTTCAGGAACTCAAGATTTATCTTCATCTTTTCCTTTTCAAGCAGCTCATCAAAATTATCAGGGTAAAGATTGCTTAAGAATTGTTTGTATCTCTCTGTTTGGAGAATCGTATCTCTTTTCTCCTCGGGGAGGAGCATTTGAGTTGCTCTGTAAACAAGGGCATCTGCAATTAAAAGATGTCTTGATGAGTAGGTTGAAGAAGTAGTGAATGAAGAAATCAGCGGTTCAATCTTACGCATTTCAGAGCGCGTTTTCTCGATTGTGCTCCATACACTTCCGTACTGCTTTTTCAGCTCAGGATCAGCATTAACAAAATCACGCATCTTTTTTTCGAAATGTTTTTTGCGGGCGAAAAGGTAAGGATCATTAAGAGCCTTATATGTTGAAGTAAGGCTCTTCCATCCGTTGCTGAATCCCAGTCTGTAGCTCTCATAGTAGTCTGCTTTTGAAGGATTTACCTTTTTGAGCTCTTCTATTTTATTGTAAAGTTTATCGCTCTGGAATGAGAAGTTTCTGTAGGTGATATCACGCAGGTACTCAAGCTGAGCAACTGTTCTTAATCTGTTAGTGCTGCCGGGGTTGCCCACAGTAAAAACCAGTTCACCTTCCTCAGCGCCGTCTTTACTCCATGCAAAGAAGTTCTCACTTTTAAGAGGGTTGCCGTTATCATCATAAATCCGCATGAATGTGCAGTCAAGGTTATATCTTGGATAAGTAAAATTATCGGGATCACCTCCAAAGTAACCTATTTGTTCTTCAGGTTTAAATACAAGCCGGACATCTTTGTATACCCTGAATCCCTGTACAAAAAAGAGAGAACCATTGTAATAAGAAATAACATCGCATTTCAGACCGGTTTCTTTCTCATACTGAGTTTTAAGTTCTTTGATTTTTTTATCGCGCAGATCAATCTTCTCTTTCTGATCCTTTCCTTCTGACATGGCATCCCGGACTTCTGAGGTTACATCGCTCAGAAATATGAGCTGCTCAGCATTATAATTAGGGATTTTTCTCTCTTCTTCAGGTGTTGCAGCATAAAATCCGTTTTTCTTAATATCCTCTCCTTCCCGCTCAACCCTTGCCGGAATTCCGCCTGCACAGTGGTTATTTGTCATTATCAGCCCATCACCCGAGACAAATGAAGCCGAGCAGCCGGGGATTCTGAGAGCTGAAAGTCTTACATCATCAAACCACTCTTTGGTGACTTCAAAACCATGAACTTCCTTAAAGTACTCATAAGGAGGGAACTCGAATGTCCACATTTTTCCCGTGTCATATTTACCTGACTGAACCGTATCGGGGTTAAATGCAATCTGAGGAAGAACCGAAATTTGGAAAATTACGAATAAAAGCAGGACTCTTAATATAACTTTTCTGCCTTGGAAGTTATTTTTCATGCTGTCTCTTTTAATTTGTTATCTGAAACTTTAAATTAAGAAAATTTGCAAAAATGATAACATAAGTTTTTGAGTCATCAGAGACGGACCCTTGTGTATTAACCAGACCGCGGTTAATGTTAAGAAGGCATCTTTGCCTCAGAAAACATTATATTGTCAACCTGTAATAAAAAATTAAGAGAAAATGAGTATCAGTGTAAAACCTGCCATTTTGACTGCAACAGATCTGACTGTGGAATACGGGGAACAGGTTGTTCTGAATAATGCATCTCTGAGTGTTCATGCTGATGACAGAATCGGATTGGTTGGGCGTAACGGCGCAGGTAAATCCACATTTCTGAAAGTCATATCCGGTTTTATAAATCCTGATTCAGGCAGTGTTTCAACCCGCAAAGACCTTGTTGTCAGCTTTTTACCGCAGGAATTTACTCTGGATGAAAACAAAACTGTCGGAGAAAATATCAAAGCGGGGGCGGGGAGAATTTTAAGTCTTATCCGGGAATATGAAAATACAGATCCGGAGTCACCTTACCATCACGAACTGCAGGAAAAAATTCTTCACTATAACGGCTGGGATCTGGAAAGAAAAACAGAGATTCTTGTTTCCTCGCTTCATGCCCCTGATAAAGAGAGGATAGTTTCTTCACTTTCGGGGGGTGAAAAAAGGAGGGTTGCACTATGCAGAACCCTGATTTCTGAACCTGATCTTCTGATACTTGATGAACCGACAAACCATCTGGACACAGGTTCAATTGAATGGATTGAGAATTTTCTATCAGATTACCAGGGAGCCTGCATTTTTGTCACTCACGACAGATACTTCCTTGACCGTATTGCTAACCGAATCGTAGAAATTTCAGAGGGTCAGTTTTATTCTCATCAGGGTAATTACACTGATTATCTCCTGAATAAAACTGTTCGTATGCAGATAAAGGAAGTTGAAGAAAGAAAACGGCAGAATTTTCTCAGGAGGGAGCTTGAATGGGTGATGACAGGACCCCGGGCGAGAAGAACTAAATCAAAAAGCAGACTTGACAGATATTATGAGATTGCCGGACGGGCAGACTTTGAAAAAGAACCCGATGTTGATCTGATAATTCCTCCGGCAGAAAAACCGGGCTCAACAATCCTTGAACTGACTGATATTGCTCTGAAGATTCATCACAGAATTCTGATTGAAAATCTGACTCTTAAAGTTACACCAAAAAGAAAAATCGGAATTGTGGGTAATAACGGCACAGGCAAAACCACATTCCTCAAAATGATCCTGAATGAAATACAGCCGTTCAGGGGCCGGATAACCATTGGTGAAAAAGTATATTTCAATTATGTTGATCAGGGAAGACTTCTTCTGAATGATGAAGACTCCGTGATCAGGGCAATAGGAAACGGTAGTGATTATATAAATTTCGGGAAAGAAAGACTGACTGTATGGAGTTATCTCAGGCGATTTCTTTTTACGGATGACAGAATTAATACTAAAGTCGGAAAACTCTCCGGCGGTGAGAGAAGCCGCCTCACTCTTGCAAAAATTCTGATGAATGGTGGTAATTTCCTTCTGCTTGACGAGCCGACTAATGACCTTGATCTGCCTACTCTCAGGGTCCTGGAAGAAGCTTTATCCGGATTTGAAGGGAATGTGTTTGTGGTAAGTCATGACAGGTACTTTCTAAACCGGATATGCGATGGTATTATCGCTTTTGAGGGTGGCGGAAAGGTTTACTTTTCTGAAGGGGATTATGACTACTATCTGAAAAAAAGAAATGCTAGACTTGCAGAAGAGACAAAAGAATTAAATGAAAAAAAAAGAGATACCAGGCAACGACAGCAGAGTAAAAAGCTTACATATAAAGAGCAGAAGGAGTATGAGTCACTTGAGGGGGCAATTACTGCTGCAGAAACTGAAGTCGCGGAACTTGAATCTCTTTTTTCATCTGCTGATTTCTATGAAAAATACGGAGCGCGAATTAAAGAATTAAGTGACAGACTCGACGAGGCAAGAGAAAAGGTTCTGCAATTGTATGAGCGATGGGAGGAGCTTGAAAATAAACTTAGTGCTCCTGATTAAGAGGGGATCTTCCTGCAGCCGTGATTATTGTTTGTATGGTTTTATGAAATCAGGTGACACCTTGCTCTGACAAAAATCCCGGGATTTTATTTTCGGATCCGGGACATCAGCTTGCGGGGCACTCCGATTCCTGATCCTTAACCTTCGCTGAAATCAAAACTTAAAAGAAGAACAAAAATTCTTATTCTTTAGACCATTTAAGCGATCACTTTGTCTAAACGTGGTTAACATCCGTCC
>CAYPMQ010000242.1:0-5292 GCA_964411625.1 uncultured Ignavibacteriaceae bacterium | reverse complement strand
ACTGTATCGGATGTGATCAGTGTTCCAGAGCCTGCCCTGTAAGCTGCATCGATATTGAGACGGTTAAATCACTGCCTGAAGAAGATCTCGGCAAAACTTCCCAGGGGAAGAAAAAACTGCTCTGGGTTACAAAATTTGAAATCGATTTTGCAAAGTGCTGCTACTGTGAATTGTGTGTTTACCCCTGCCCTACTGATTGTATTTATATGACACCTGTTTACGAATATTCGGAATATGACAGAAATAACCTGGTTTACAACTTTGCCACACTCTCAAAAGAAGAAGCAATTGAAAAAGTGGAAAATTTCCGGAAGTATGAAGAGGGTAAGGCTGCGGCCAAAAATATGCTTGAAAGTAAAGGAGAATAATGGAATACTTTGATTATTATTTTTACTTCTTCTCTTTTATAGTTCTTGCCTCGGCTGCTGTGGTGGTTTTCTCAAGAAATCTTCTTTACGCTGCCGTGGGACTTCTCACCGCCCTTGTAGGTGTATCGGGATTGTATTTCCTTCTTGATGCAAGGTTTCTGGCGTTCATACAGGTTCTTGTATATGTGGGTGGTGTGCTTGTATTTATAGTTTACGGTATCATGCTCACCAACAGAATAAGAGATCTGCAGTTCAAGACTGAATTTCATTTTGTGATTCCTGCTCTTGTTATGACCGGTGTTCTTGCCGGCTTTATAATTAAGGGTGCCATGGATTTCCGTGAGGCGGGACTATCTAAAGTATCAAAAAATATAGAGTTAAACCAGATTGCCTTAATTCTGTTTAACGATTATCTGATCGTTTTCGAGATACTCGGACTTCTTCTCCTGGTGATTCTTATTGCAGCATCAAGTATAGCGAGAAAATAGAATGAGCATAACTTTAACACATTTTGTTGCCGTAAGCGCTGTTTTATTTAGTTTTGGATTGTTTGCAATTCTTACCAGAAGAAACTCTGTGACTATTCTTATGGGTCTTGAGCTTATCCTGAATGCTGCTAACCTTAATTTTGTCGCTTTTGCAAGATTTTCCGATAAACCTTTCAGAGGTGATGTTGCCGTTCTGATTGTAATAGTAATAGCCGCCGCCGAAACGGCAGTTGCTCTTGCTATCTTTATAAATATCTTCAGAAACTTCGGGTCAATTGATCCGAATGAAATTAAAACACTCAAGGAGTAATAAGTTGCAACCTGAAATTGTGATAAACCTTTTCCTTTCGGCAGTACTTACTCCTATCGCAGGATTTCTTGTTTCTTTCTTAATTGGCAGGAAATTCAGCAGGATATATTATATAAATGTTATTTTCGGCGGAATCGGACTGCTGCTTTCTTCAGCAACATTATTCCTGAAGCTTCAGTACTTCCCCCATGAGAACTGGAATCACTCATTTGACTGGATGGTGCTTAATTCATCTGTTGCATCAGAATCATTCACGATTTCTCTTTCTTACTGGGTCAACAACCTTAATATCATATTGTTAACGGTCGTTAATATAGTAACTTTTTTGGTTCTGATATACTCGACCGAATACATGCGCGGTGATCCTGAAATACACAGATTTTTCTCCCTGATTTCCTTTTTTGCCTTCTCGATGTCAGGTCTGATTTCATCACCTTCTCTCATGATACTTTATATTTTCTGGGAGCTTGTCGGATTCTCATCATACAAACTGATTGGCTTTTTCAGGCACAAAGACAGTGCCGCCGCAGCACAGATGAAAGCATTCCTGATGAACAGAGTTGGCGATATGATGTTTTTCACAGGGATACTGATAGCACTGGTTCACTATAAGACATTTGACATTACAAAAATATTTGAGTTTGTTAATCAGGGGGTTCTTCCATTCGGAGCCGACTGGGGTCTGACGCTTCTCGGAATAATGATTTTCGGTGGAGCGGTATCAAAATCAGCCCAGTTTCCGCTGCAGAGCTGGCTTCCGGATGCTATGGAAGGTCCGACTCCCGTTTCCGCTCTTATCCACGCAGCCACAATGGTTGCCGCAGGCGTCTATCTAATGATCATCGCCTCTCCTCTGCTTGACAGTTCAGCATCCTATATAGTGGCGCTTATTGGTGCTATTTCTGCTATTTACGGTGCAAGCGTTGCAACGGTTCAGACCGATTTAAAGAAGATATTTGCATACTCGACCATATCTCAGCTCGGAATGATGTTTGCAGCTCTCGGTACAGGGTCAGTTTACTTTGCATTTCTGCATCTTGTGACACATGCATTCTTTAAAGCCGGATTATTCCTCACCTCGGGCTCGGTAATACACTCAACACACGAGCAGGATATCAGGAAAATGAAAAATCTTGCAGCTTATCTTCCCGTTACAACTGCGGTTTATATCATCTTCTCTCTTGCAATATGCGGATTACCTTTTACAAGCGGATTTTTATCAAAGGAAGGCCTTGTTGCCTCAACTATTCTTTTCGGCATGATAAACGGGAATTACCTGATTGCAGCATTGATACTCATTACTTCCCTTTTTACAGCCTACTACTCGGTTAAAGTGTGGATGATAGTTTTCAGAAAAGAGAAGGTTTCCGCAGATTCTGCAGTCGCAGTACATCATGAACAATTTTCAGGAGCAGAGGATGAACACGGCTCAGAACATGATCACCATCATCATATCCATGAATACGGTTTTACAATTAAATTTCCGTTGATTGTTCTGGCAGCCCTCAGCCTTTGGATTGTTTATACAATCAACCCTTTTGGTCACGCAGATTCTCATTATCTTTATCCCTATCTGGCAACTCAGCATCATTCAGAATCAGCAGCAGATTCACTCTATAAATACAGCCTTAGTGAGGGTGCCGAAAATGAACTTAAACATCAGGCCGAGGTTATTACACCAATTGCAGCAACAGGAGTAACAATTCTTGGAGCAGTCCTGGCGTTATTTCTTTTCAGATTGAAAAAGCTGACTCCCGATCCTGAGGGCAGATTCACAAAGATTCTTTTCAATGGTTTTTACGTTGATTACTTTTATACCAATATTTTATCACCTCTTTCGGTACAGTTCGCAAAGCTGGTGGCTTTATTTGACAAATATATAATTGATGGCATAGTGAATTTTGCCGGAACTGCAACTGTATGGCTTTCCGGCGCTGCGGGAATTTTTGATAAATACGTTGTTGACGGAGCAGTAAATCTGACTGCATGGATCACTGATAAAACCGGATTTGCATTAAGAAAAATCCAGACGGGTAAAGTTCAGGATTACCTGCTCTTTGTAGTGTTCACACTGATATTTCTGATAGTTTTAGCATCACTTTAATTCAAGATTAAAATATGAATGAATTACCACTCTTAACGCTGATCACTTTTTTACCGCTGCTGTTTGTAGTAATTGTGCTTCTGATCCCCTCTTCTCAAAGCAAGGCAATCAAAATCACCTCACTTGCAGTCACAATCATACAGCTGATAATTGCAGGAGTGATCTGGTACGGATATAATTACTCGGCTTCAGGAATCAATACACGGGAGAGTTTTCAGTTCGTTGAAAAGTTCAGATGGATTCATATTGAAAATCTTTCGTGGGTTGGGACCTTCAAGGTTGACTACTTCCTCGGAATTGACGGTTTAAGTGCTCCTCTGATATTTCTGACTTCCTTGATTGTTTTTCTGGCTACAATATCATCCTGGAGTGTTAATAATTCTGTTAAAGGATTTTTCAGCCTCTTACTTATACTTAATACGGGTATGATGGGTGTTTTTGTATCCCTTGATCTGTTTCTTTTTTACATCTTCTGGGAACTGGTTCTGCTGCCGATGTTCTTCCTTATTGGCATCTGGGGCGGGCCCGGAAAAGAATACGCTGCAATGAAATTTTTCATTTACACACTGGTAGGATCAGTTCTGATGCTTGTCGTTTTTATCGGTTTGTATCTGAGCTTCAAGGAAGGAAGAGGTGCATCTTCCGTATTTACATTTAACTTGGTCGAATTAAGTAATATTAAAAACGGTATCAGGGATGAAGGAGCATTTTTATCTTACTTCAATCCTCATAACCTCCGCTATTTTGCATTTATAGCGCTAATGATAGGCTTTGCAATCAAACTACCGGTGTTTCCATTCCATACATGGCTGCCCGATGCTCACGTTGAAGCACCCACACCTATAAGCGTTGTTCTTGCAGGAGTGCTTCTTAAACTGGGCGGATATGGTATTCTCAGAATAGTTTATCCCCTGTTTCCTGAATTCGCGGTACAGCTTGCATGGTTTACCGGGCTTTTCGGTGTGATAAATATTATCTATGGGGCACTTGCCGCAATGGCGCAGGAGGATATAAAAAAGCTGATTGCTTATTCTTCAGTTTCTCACATGGGATATGTAATGCTTGGTATTGCCGCAGTTAACACCACAGGTATGAGCGGTGCCGTTTTTCAGATGTTTAATCATGGCATTACAACAGCTTCCCTTTTCCTTCTCGTGGGAGTAATTTACGACCGTACCCACCTCAGAGGGGTGAATGACTTTGGCGGACTTGCCAATGTGATGCCCGTTTACACAGGTGTTACCACGATAGCTTTTTTTGCAAGTTTCGGATTACCCGGGCTCAATGCCTTCGTTTCTGAGCTGCTTGTTTACATGGGTGCTTTCCAGAGTCAGGTTACCAGAATACTTGCTCTTATTGCCCTTGCCGGAGTGCTTCTTGGTGCGGCATATTTTCTGTGGACAATGAAAAGAGTGTTTTTCGGAAAGACTAATGAAAAATGGGCTGATCTTAAGGATCTGACCATAAGAGAATGGATCATGTTTACTCCCTTGGTATTTCTTATGATCTTTTTTGGTGTTTATCCCTCACCGATACTGAATATGATTACGCCTTCAATGAATTCACTGCAGGCGGTACTCCTGAACTTTTATAACCTTGTTAAGTAAGGTCTGAAGATGATTCTGAACACAACCAAGGATCTGTTTCTCGTATTTCTTCCCGAAATCCTGCTTACAGGTGTATTGATAACACTTTTGTTTTTAGATCTTGCAAAAAGGAAATATCCGGTAAAGACTGCTATTTACATTATATCGGCAGGATGCATTGCGGGCATTTTACTGCTTATTTCAGTTTCCGGCCGGCTTAACGGCGAAATTTCAACCGGCTCAGATTATATAATTGCAGTTAATGACGGATACGGAATTATTCTCAGGGTATTGATCCTGCTGACATTTATGGTTGTGATTCTTCTAACCTATCTTGATAATGAACTCCTTGCAGAAAAGCTGAGACAGGGGCAGTTGTATATTTTGCTTGTTTCGTTTATTCCGGCCATGATGATTTCTGTGACTTCTGTTGACC
>CAYPMQ010000241.1:0-5337 GCA_964411625.1 uncultured Ignavibacteriaceae bacterium | reverse complement strand
GATTTGATTACCGCTTCGGCTGTGAACAGGACGGGTGAATTTTTCGCGGTTGCATCCGGAACGGCTAATATTAATATTTTTATCTTCCGTATAGCTGATTCTAAACTGGTAAAAAAAGTAAGAGGGCCTCTCCAGTCAGTTGCAAAACTCGGTTTTATTGGTGAAAGTCCGATACTCTATGCATTCTCAGGGGGTGAGGAGATAGAAATGTTCAATAGTGTAAATGGCAACTCTATCGGTTTTCTGAAAAACGCAGGGTCAAAAATTATCGATTTTGCTATTGATGATTTCCGCTCCCCTGCTTATACCCTCAGCCTTGACCGGAATCTTTCAAAATGGAATGCCACTCTTCCGAGTGATTTAGCAGATCTTGCAGCAAATAAGATCAGTAATCTGAAAAATAACAGAAGTAATAGAAATGTCAGAAGTAATAAACCGAACCAGGGAGATAAATCACTGCCGGTTCTTGAAATTACCTATCCTTCGCTCAGCCGCGGACTTGAAATCCCCACAGATGACAAAAAGATTACGATAAGGGGTGTGGCTCAGGACCCCGAGGGCGTTTATGAAGTTCTGATTAACGGAACTGAGGCCAGTATCGCTGATGACGGCAGTTTCTGGGCTGAAATTAAGCTTGTGCCGGGTGTGAATGATATCGAGGTTATCGTAACAGATATCAATGATAACAAAAATGTTAAGAAATTTAAAGTGAACAGGGATGCCATGGAGGATCCGGTTGATCCGGGAGCAATTAAATCAGATGGTCTTTACTACGCCCTATTGATAGGTGTGAATAACTATGCAGATACAAAAATTAATTCACTTCTGAAACCCGTTTCGGATGCCGAAGCTCTTAAAAAGACTCTTGTTACTTATTATAATTTTGATGAAAAAAATATAATCTTTCTGAAGAACCCCAGGAGGGGCGATATTCTTTCATCACTCGAAAACTTAAGAAAAAAGATTTCTCCTGATGATAATCTGCTAATATTTTATGCCGGACACGGCTACTGGGATGAAGATATTAAACAGGGATATTGGATGCCTGCAGATGCCGAAAAAGGGAACAGAGCTAACTGGATATCAAACGGCGATCTTCGCGATTACCTCAGAGGGATCAGATCAAAACATACTCTGCTGATTTCGGACGCTTGTTTTTCGGGCGGAATTTTCAGAACAAGGGCAATTGACGATGATGCCCCTGCTTCGGTACAGGAGCTCTACAATCTGCCAAGCAGAAAAGGACTTACATCAGGAACACTGACCGAAGTTGCTGATGAATCGGTTTTCATCAGATACCTTATTAAAAGATTAACTGATAATAAGGAAAAATATCTGTCAGCCGAAGATCTCTACTCCGCTATCAGGAGCGCGGTGATCAATAATAGCAAGCAGGTTCCGCAGTATGGTGAAATTCAGGAAGCCGGCGATGAGGGCGGCGATTTTATATTTATTAAAAAACAGGAACATTAACTGTTCTCAGACAGTAAAAAGAATAAATATAGAAAGTTTTTATTATGAAGCTATTTATTACATCTCTGTTAGTAATATCGTTGTTAACGGGATTCACAGTAAATTCCCCCGGCACTGTCATCAAGGCAAAGATCGGTGTGATGAAAAAATCAGGTGATGACATTAAAAAGGCAAAGTCAAATGATAACGCTCTTGCAGGTGATGAAGTGAGGGTGTTCATCGTTCCGGATAATGACTGTTATGTTTATGTTGTTTTTAATGACGGTAAAAATGCAATGCTGCTCTCAGCGAAGTACGTTTCAGCAAAGAAGGCTCTGATACTCCCCGGCGAAAAAAACTTCTATAAATTTGACAAAAACAGTAAGACCGGGGAATTTTATGTTTATTGCTCTTCAGAAAAAATGGGAGAAATTGATAAACTCTTTAAAGGTAAAAATTCGATAAACAGCTCTGACTGGAAAACCGTCTCATCAAAAATAGAAAATGAAAATAAAGAATCAGTTTCCGATGACTCTGATAAACCTATTACGATGGCGGGTAACGTGAGGGGGGCAAATGTTTCTAATGAGCAGTTTCAGAAAACTTTGCAGAGCTTCAGCGGCAAATCAATGATTATTAAAAAATACATTTTTAACGTTAAGATATAATTCCTGAAGGCAGTGTCAGCGTGAATTTGCTCCCGATTCCCGGTGAGCTTTCCACAGTGATACTGCCTCCGTTCATTTCCGCAAATTCCCTGCATAATATCAGCCCCAGGCCTGTTCCTTCTTCCTGATTGGTTCCCTTTGTCAGAACCTGTGAGTCAATACGAAACAGTTTTGAAATGTTCTCATCTTTTATTCCGACCCCGTTATCCTGAACCTCGGCAGTAATCTTATCTCCTTCGCTGAAAATTTTTATTGAGACCTTTCCCCCGATCCCTGTGAACTTGATGGCATTTGAAATCAGATTTCTTAAAATGGTCTCCACCATATCTTCATCAGCATATACATTGAGTGTTTTGGGCATTTCGGCAGTTAATGATATCAGCTTGTTCTCTGCTGCAGGCAGATTCAGTTTCTGAAGCCTTTTAACCACCTCGCAAATGTTAAAATCTCTGGGAAGAAATTCTATTCTGCCAGTTTGAATTCGTGTCCAGGCAAGCAGGTTTTCGATAAGCCGGAATACAAGTTTTGCTGATTTGAACATTCGCGAAGAGAAATCCTCTATCTCTTCCCTGCTGAGTTCCGCAGAGTATTTCGCCAGATACTCTGAAAAACCAAGGAATCCTGCAAACGGACTTTTTAGATCATGGGCGATAATTGAGAGAAATTTATCTTTTGAATTCAGCTTTTCACTAAGCTCGGCAATTTTATAAAAAAGTGACGGCAAGGCAGCTGCATCTAGAATCTCGGCGCTCAGAATCACGGCGCCGTCTGAATCTGCGAGTTCATATTTTTGTATATTTTCGGGAATAAGCACTCCGCTATCGGCAAGGATGTTAAGCTTTTCATTTTCATAAATAACTGAAGAATTTCTGCCATTCAGCCTGAGATAAACATGATTACTATTAATTTTGGGTGAACTATCGGCTATCATAAGATAGAGGCTGGTATCATCCAGAATGAGCCGGTCAAACCTGGTAATACACTTAATTATATTACCGTTTTTATGCTTAAATATCAGTTCAAGGAAATTAGCACCGTTAGAGATCGGGGTCTCAAAGATTTCCTCATAGTTTTCTACAGATGAAGAAAGGAGTTCAAGCGATAATTCTTTTTCGTGGTAACCGGAAAATTTATGGAAAGCTTCATTTATAAGAAAGCTGCCACATTCGGGAATGACCAGAACGGGAAGCGGCAGGTATCGAAAAATATCATTCAGTCGCTTCTTCAGATCAGAATTCATTTGGAAGGCCTGTGTAAGTTGATTGTACCCCTGAAATGCTACTTAAATTTGATTTTTTTGTTTTTTTCCTCTTTAATTTTCTCGGGATCTTCCGGAATAGTGAGAATTATCCCCGCTCCTTTTTCCTTCACTTCATCGGGTTCAGGTATGCCCCCTTTGTTTTTGTAACAAAAATAAACCAGTACAACCACCACAATAACTGCTACAGCAACAACTGAGCTGAAGAAATATATCAGCGTTGGCGTATCAATAAGATCCATAACACCTCAAAAAAGATTTTTGGAACTTGGTTAAATATAAATAACATTAATTAATTTTGTATATTAAAATTTTGATCTAAACGACGGAGAATAAATGTCACTTTTACCCGTGACCCTTTATGGTGATAAGATACTCAGAAATAAAGCGAAGAGAGTCGAGAAGCTGGATGTTGAACTGATAACTCTTATCAAAAATATGTTCGATACCATGTACAATGCCGATGGAATTGGCCTTGCGGCTAATCAGGTCGGCAGCGAAAAATCTGTATTTATTTTGGACATCTCCCCTGTGAAAGAATACAGCAAATATGAGCCCATGGTATTTATAAATCCTCAGATAATTGAAAGCTCTGAAGAAACCATCGGATATGAAGAAGGATGCCTTTCAATTCCTGAAGTCAGAGCTGAAGTTATTCGGCCTAAAAGGGTCAAAGTAAAATTTCTTAATTCCGAACTGAAAGAAACTGTAATTGAAGCAGATGACCTCCTTGCAAGGGTCATTCAGCACGAGTATGATCACCTCCAGGGAATTTTCTTCACTGATAAAATTTCTGAAGATCAGCGAAAGAAGTTAAAAAAAGATTTGAACAAAATCAAGAACAGAAAAACAAAAGTTGACTATCCTGTTACTGAAAAGGGACTTTATTAATTGAAAATAGTATTTTTTGCCACTCCTGATTTTGCAATACCTTCTTTAGCTATTTTACTCGATCAGGGTCATGAAATCAGAGCCGTGGTTACAACCCCTGATAAGGAACAGGGCCGGGGAAGAAAGCTGGAAGCAAGTCCTGTTAAGAAATTTGCATATGAGAAGGGATTAAAGGTCATAACTCCACTTTCTCTAAGGGATGAAAGCTTTCAAACCGAATTAAAAGGACTCGATGCAGATCTTTTTGTTGTGGTTGCTTTTAAGATACTTCCGAGAGATGTATTCACAATTCCAAAATTCGGATCATTTAATCTCCACGGCTCTCTGCTCCCAAAATACAGAGGCGCAGCACCAATTCAGTGGGCGCTCATAAACGGAGAAAAAAAAACGGGACTCACAACATTTGCCCTTGCTGATAAAGTGGATACAGGTAATATTTACCTTATCAGAGAGGTTGATATTAAAGACGAGGATAATTTCGAATCACTTCATGATCGAATGTCGCTTATAGGCGCCGGACTTGTTGCCGAAACGGTCAGACTGATTGAATCAGGAAATTTTAATCTGCTCCCTCAGGATGACACTTTAGCAACTCCCGCTCCAAAAATTACAAAAGAGCTCTGTGTAATAGACTGGAGCAGATCACCTGCTGAAATTCATAACCTCATCAGAGGGCTGAGTCCTTTCCCGGGAGCACAGTTCATGCTCGATGGCAAAGTGACAAAAATTTATAAATCGTCTCCCTCAGAACGTAGATTCCCTGAAGGAAAGTTTGTACAGGAGGGCAGCAGAGCATTCATAGGCTGCAAGGGAGGCTCAGTAGAGATACTTGAACTCAAGATGGAAGGCAAAAAACTGCTTGGCATAGAAGAATTTTTAAGAGGCTACAGAGGTTAAAATGGGTTTTTCAACAGATGCCATTCACGGAGGGCAGGAAAATTTCAGTAAATACAGGGATGTCATTCCCCCGATCCATCTTTCGACAACTTATGACCGCGAAGATATTGAGACCCCGGGTGATTTTTCATATTCAAGAGGTCAGAATCCTGTCAGAGCCGCTGCCGAAGA
>CAYPMQ010000240.1:0-5344 GCA_964411625.1 uncultured Ignavibacteriaceae bacterium | reverse complement strand
TTCGGCAGTGCAGTGGTGGTTGTTCTTAAGAGCACAAACGTCATAGAACGCTGATTTTAATTCAGTTCCCGGTGCTTAGTGCGTGGTTCCTGGTTCAGCACAGACGGTTGGAAACGCAGATGATACGGATTTAGGCGGATTTACGCGGATAATTAATTATTTGTTTTGTCGCCCCCACTGCTTAAAAGCTTTCAGACTGTTAAAAGGCTATAATTCATTTGAGCTGTAACCCGGAATGTCTTCCTTATTTAAGGCCGTGAAAGATCGATGGATTATAAACCTGCCCGAAAGACATTCCGGGTTTTAATTTGATTGATAGCCGGGGTCGTTTCAGTTATATTTTTGTTTAAGCCCTTACAGGTTTGGGAGGCAAGACACACAATTATTCAGGGTTAAGATCTCATATAAATACAACCTGAAAGATAGCCTGTATTTGTTACAATGACGGCCGGATGCTGTTTACTTTTCCCTTTAGCCACTGCGGTGGTATGCCGCCTTTAGTTGTTTACAGTCGGAGTAAGCTTCCCCCAACTGGGAAAATCAAAAGCAGGCCTCTTGTTTTCCTGTCTCCTGACCCGCCTACGGCGGACAGGGTACGGATTCACGCGGATTTTTTAATAATTGTTTTGCTACATATACTGACGAAACGCTTTTCGGCAGTGAACCGGTTATGAATAGGTGGTTAGCTTAAAACGGGTGCGTGTGACTTTTCAGGTTTTATCAGTACTGAGGCAGAATATATTAAATTCATTGAATTTTAAACAATTACCTGAAAGGTCTTAAATTAATAAACCAGACTAAGGAATAGCTCTTCGGCAGTGTAACAACAGACTTTTACAAAAGGGAGATGATTTTGAATTGAAAATCTTTAACTATTTTAATTATCAGACTATTTCAGATTAAACACAGCCTCCCGGATTTATTTTATGATTAAAATTTTTTTTACAGTCACTATATTATTTACTATTATCATGCTGTCAGGATGTGACAATAATATCATCATTGATCCGCCGAATGTTCAGAAATTCTCTGCAGAATACAGATTTTATAATCTTACTGTTAACGGCAGGGAGGTTTTTCCTGTTTACAGAGTTGATGTGGGCGGGGTTTTAAAAGACACCCAGTCATTTTATATGAAGGGAATAAACGGAAAGTATGACTGGGAGGAGAGTGAAATCATCAATTCCGTTCCCTTCAGAATTGTTTATTCGGGCAGCGGACTTTCTGCAGATATAACCCGGTCACTATTTTTAAGCAGCGGAGAAAAATATATTATTGCAGCACTTGGTACCCCCGGTGCCATCGGGGATCAGTCATGGAACTTTGAGAGCTTTATACTGGACACAACAGTGCGGTCAGATCAGGTAAAGGCCAGAGTTCTCAATAATGCATTCACACTGAAAAATGTCTCGGTTTTTATAAATGACACAGTTAGTGCAAGATCATCAGGTCTTGTGCCCTATAGTATCTCCGGTTACTTTTATTTTTCAAAACAGCCGGTTTATGACTTTATGATCGTGAAAGATTCTGTTTCGGGGAACGCCAATCCGGAGGAAAAACTCCGAATAATTTTTGAGGGGTCTGACTCTCTTAATACCGGAAGCAGTTATCTTCTTGTTGTCACAAATAAGACTTCATCTGCTGAATCATGATACACAGTCCTTGTGATAAAGGAAAGGTAAATCAAATGTAATCAATACAGAGGCAGAATCAACACCTGAAAAGTTCAATTCTGAATCTGCAGGGCAGAACTCAATGCCGTACACTTGGTGAGAGCTCTGCACTGAATATCACATGCTGATAATGCTGAAAAGGGTCTGTTTATTTCATAGCAGGGATTCTGATTACACCCCGGGATGTCCGGAATAATTATTACGGAAGTTTTTCCGGAAGTTGTATAACTATAAGGAGGTATTGCTGTAATACTTCCACTCTTGAATAAGAACCCGCAATTCCGAAATGTTTTTGTTTTGACCCCTTTCCTCATTAATTTTCATATTCTGTTTTGAATAATTTCGTTTCAGTCATAATAAGAAACAGATTAATAATAATATAAAAATATTATATCCGCGAGAGGTAGAAATGTCGAAGTATAAAATTGCCTGGCTCCCCGGTGACGGAGTAGGCATTGAAGTTTTGGAAGCCGCAAAAATTGTTCTTGATAAAATAAATTTTGATGCTGAATATATTCACGGTGATATCGGCTGGGAATTCTGGTGTAAAGAGGGTGATGCCTTTCCGGAAAGAACCGTAGAATTACTGCGTAATGTTGATGCTGCTATGTTTGGTGCAATAACATCAAAACCCAAAAAGGATGCAGAGGCAGAGCTCGTTCCTGAACTTCAGGGAAAAGGGTTGATTTACAGATCCCCGATTGTAAGAATGAGACAGACTTTTGACCTCTATAACTGCCTCAGACCCTGCAAGGCTTATGAGGGTAATGCCCTTAATTATAAAGAAAATATAGATCTGGTGGTCTTCAGAGAGAATACCGAAGATCTTTACGCAGGTGTTGAATTCACTCCTGTTCCCGATGAGCTTGCCGAACTGCTCACCAAAATCTCGAAACCTTTCAGTGCATTCAAACACCTGAGCGGCGACGAATATGCTATTACCTGCAAAATTAACACAAGAAAAGGTTCGGAAAGAATTATCAGGAAGGCATTTGAATTTGCACGTGAAAAGGGCAGGAAAAAAGTGACAATTGTTCATAAGGCAAACGTTGTAAGAGCAACTGACGGAATGTTTCTTGAGATTGCTAAAGAAGTCCACAAAGATTACCCTGAAATTGCAATGGATGATGCAAACATTGATGCAATGACAATGTGGCTGCTCAAGAATCCGTACAATTATGATGTGCTTGTTGCCCCCAATCTTTTCGGGGATATAATATCTGACCTCTGTGCCCAGATGGTTGGCGGACTTGGTTTCGGCTGCTCAGGAAATATCGGTGATAAGCTCGCAGTTTTTGAACCGACTCACGGCTCTGCTCCAAAATATTTCGGACTCTACAAAGTGAACCCGATAGCCACCATTCTTGCCGCAAAAATGATGCTTGAATGGCTTGGTGAAACAGAACTTGCCGAAAAAGTAGAGAAAGCAACAGCCCTCGTAATCAAAGAAGGCAAGGTTAAGACCTATGATATGGGCGGAAGCAACACGACTCTTGAAATGGGTCAGGCAATAGCTGATAAACTATGAGGTAAAAAATGAGAGAAAGAGTTATTGAAATCTGGCCTGAGATAAGCTGGATTAAGGATGAAGAACTTAGAGAGAAGACTCTGCAATGCTGGATTTATGCAATTGAAAACAGCGTTCTGAAGCCTGAAGACCTTGAAGTAATCCCGTTTTCACTTCTGATTAAGGACTGCAATGTCTCATTCATGAATCACAAGAGAACTGCAGTTCAGCTTTCAGTTGAGATTGCAAATATTATGAAGAAAAATTTTGGTGATTCTATTCAGATAAATATGGATTATCTGATTTCAGGAGCCATACTTATTGATGTGGGCAAACTGCTTGAATACGATATGATTGATGGCAAACTTGTTACATCACACGCCGGAAAGCTGATAAGACACCCCTTCAGCGGGCTCGCTATAGCAGACCGGTTCGGGATTCCCCCTGAAGTTCAGCATATAATAGCAACTCACTCAAAAGAGGGTGATCTTGGTAAAAGGACTGTTGAATCGATAATTGTGCACCATGCGGATTTCGTTTCTTTTGATCCATTTAAAGCCTGATTCATTTAATTTAAAGGGCAGCTATTAAAACCGGCTGCCCTTTTTGTATGCGGAGTAAAAAAATATGCAACAGACATTTATAGAAAAAACGGCACAGAAATTTGCTGCCGGTCTTGAAACCGGTCATACAGTAAGAAGCGGAGATATCATAATGATACAACCGGCGTATGTCATGACCCATGATAACACAGGGGCAGTGATCCCAAAATTCAGGGAAACGGGAGCGGTATCATTTAAGTATCCGCATCAGGTTGTGACAACGCTTGATCACAATATTCAGGATAAGACAGAAAAAAATCTTGAGAAGTATCAGAAAATAGAAAGTTTTGCAAAAGCAATGGGGGCATGGTTCTATCCCGCTGGAAGAGGCATAGGTCACCAGATTATGTGTGAAGAAGGCTTCATCATGCCGGGAACGATGGTTGTGGCATCAGACAGCCATTCTAATATGTATGGCGGGCTGGGAGCTCTCGGAACCCCGATTGTAAGAACTGATGCTGCGTCAATCTGGGCAACGGGTAAAACCTGGTGGAAAGTGCCGCCTGTTTCAAAAGTTATTTTCGAAGGGAATCTGAAACCGGGTGTTACCGGCAAGGATGTCATTATTGCGCTATGCGGTATTCTGAACAGGGATGATGTGCTTAATCACGCAATTGAGTTTCACGGAACCGGAATTAAAAATCTCTCGGTTGAGCAGCGTCTTGCGATAGCAAATATGACGACCGAGTGGGGTGCTCTGGCAGGAGTCTTCATTCCTGATGATATCCTCTTTAACTGGCTTGAGAGCAGGGTTGCGTATTATGAAAAAAATAACGACGAATTCAACGGTAAATTATGGCGTGAGGGCATTCTCAGCCGTGAGAGGATCCTTAATATAAAAGAGGAAACCGCCTCAATGATGCCTGATTCTGATGCATTTTATGCAAAGGAAATCACAGTTGATCTTTCCACTATCCCGCCTTACATATCAGGACCTGATACAGTCAAAAAAGCGGAATCGGCTGCTCAGCTAAAAGATAAAAAGATTAAAATTAATAAAGCATACCTCGTATCATGTGTTAACAGCCGTTTTGAGGATATTAAAGAAGCTGCTTCAGTTCTCAAAGGAAAGAAGGCTGCTGAAGGAGTGCAGTTTTACGTTTCTGCCGCATCAGGTCAGGTTCAGCTCGAAGCCGAAAAATCAGGTGACTGGCAGATACTTCTTGATGCCGGTGCAATCACACTCCCCCCGGGATGCGGTCCCTGCATCGGGCTCGGAACGGGGCTGCTTGAACCGGGCGAGACAGGAATATCTGCAACGAACAGGAATTATAAAGGGAGGATGGGTTCTCCTGAGGCGCATACTTATCTTGCAAGTCCCGCAGTTGTTGCGCAATCGGTGATTAGCGGTTACATTGATTTTGAGGGAGCTTTTTCTTCAAATCCTGTAATAACGGTTAAAGAAAATAAAAGAGAAGTTGTATCAGCACCTGTTAAAATTCTGCCCGGTTTCCCCGAAAAGTTATCCGGAAACTTAATTTTCTGCAACAAGGACAATATCAATACTGACGGCATTTACCCCGGCAAGTACACTTACAGGGATGATTTCACCCCTGAAGAGC
>CAYPMQ010000239.1:0-5350 GCA_964411625.1 uncultured Ignavibacteriaceae bacterium | reverse complement strand
AGTCATGTCTTATCATCCCGCAAAAAGCAAATCTGTTTGCTCCCGGCCATATTCCCGCCATGAAAGATTTTACTATTTCCACAGGATCATATCCCCGGTTTGATCCCGGTTCCGGCAGCGTCCTGATGAATTTTGTCATTTTTAGCTTTACTATTAATTCCGGTACTAGTCTTATTCCACCCCATGGGCTCACTGCTTTTTTGCTTTATTCTGCTTTTGTTAGCTGCACTTTTCCGGTGTCCGGCTTCATGGCAATAACTAATTGTTTTTTTTTGCATTTAGAATAATTTACCCTATTTTAATGATTTTTTAGGGTTAATTCAGATGCACGCCTCCCCTCAAAAGAATAAAATATATAATTCAGAGAAATAAATCAAAGTTTATAACAAACACATAAAAAATCGGAGAGAATCGGTAGTTGTTTATAACAATGAATATCCAATAAAAAGAGGGATATTTTATTGCAATTCATTAAACAAAAAACCCTCGGAGCCAAGGGTTTTATAACAAATAAAATTCATACTTCAAAAAGAAATATATCGGGAGAACAACAGTCTGAGTAAATATAATTAAAGCTCTATTTAGCTCTCATTTTATTGCTTTTGGGCAGATGAGTAAGTTCGGCCATCCCGAGAGCCTCCAAAAGCGGCGGAATGTACATACCAAACCTTCCTCTGAGGCCCTTCTTTAATCCGTACCAACCACCGAGAGGATTATTTTCTGACCTTGCCCATGCTTCAACTGTTCCTTCATTGGCTTGTTTTTGCTCATCAGCACTACCCAGCTCCATCCAGTCACCGTGATTTTTAAGCATGTTATAAAGATCTTCAACACTGTTTATATGATAATGCAAAATGGTTTTACCTACAGTACAGACAAGAACCTCAGTGCCATTTTTCTCTTCAACATGCATTGTGTATTCAGATGTAAGAGGGGGAGTCTTCAAAACCAAAGGTGCATCTTTTCTTCCGATATTAAGTTTCATATTGAACCTTTTTTTATTGAAAAAAATATAGTTATAATTTCCGCTTAGTTAGTATAAAACAAAAATAAAGGAACAATCAGAAATTAATTCTGGTTTAGAATTTGAACATTAAAGCGGGCGATGTTTTTCTATAAGAATCAGTCATCCATGGCTATATGCGTTAACTGCCATCCGGTGTAAAGAAAAAATTAATATATCAATGGCTGATTCCGGTGTGATTACACTAAAAGGGCGCTAAAAAATTAAGATTTATATGCCTGAACCTGTTTTGGGCCACCGGTTCAAAATATGAAACAAAATTCTGGAAACCAAATAAAAATGCGCCATGTTAATTATTTGAAAAATATTTCAAGAGAATGATGGAAGTTAACCGATAAATTTAAATACACTGATCAGTTAATCATAAAGCTGAGGATATTACAAACTTATGAATGCTTACAGGATTATGAATTCATTGGAAATATACTTATTATTTATCAGGGGCGGAATGAACTTGTTAACTGTTGCGGTGTCATTTATTTGCGTTTCAGAGATACTGATAAATTCAGTTTGTTTTATAAAGTTTATTTAATTTCTCCGGAATTGTGAAATTTATTAAGTGCATTTCCTGATATGAGATTCAGCATTAATAGGACAAGTTTTGAATATCAGCATGAAATATAAACTCTGAAACTAAAAGAACTACTTTTATATTGTGAAGAATAATTAAAAACTGCGGCATCGCAGATGATTTGATGCCGCAGTTTCAGTGTTAAGGTCTGAAAGTTATCCGGTTATTTCAGGAGAACCATTTTGCCGGTTTTCAGCTGATCTCCTGATCTTAACCGGTAAAAATAGATACCTGAGGGAAGATCTTCTGCATTAAAAACAGCAGAATGGTTTCCGGGAGGTAAAAATTCATTTATAAGGATACCGCATGATTCACCCGTAAGACTGAATACTTCAAGCCTTACTAATCCCTGATTATCAGTCCGGAATTGAATTGTTGTTGACGGATTGAAAGGATTCGGGAAATTCTGCAGCAGCTCAAATGTAACAGGAGCTCCCGGAGGTTCATCAATAGCCGTGACAAATTTATTATACACGATGGAAACATCATCAAAATACATATCACAACTGTCTTCAGCAAAAATGCCAAAGCATAAATGTCCCGAGAGGTATCCGGAGTCAGGGGCGTTCAGATTACCTGTCAGCGACAGGATATTGTTGACATATACGTTCATGGCGATATTATTTCCGTTATTTTGAACGCTGAGTTTGATGACCGCAACTTCACCCGGATTAAAAGCTCCTTTGTTAATGATCTGTGGCGGCAAATCAGGGTCAAATCCGTAAACCAGTTTTAAAGAATCATCAATAAGCAGTCCCGTGTAACAGCCGTAATCATGAATCCTGCTCATCATGAAAGAACCACCATTCATGTCACCGCTTCCTGTCAGCTGCATCTCAAAATTCTCAACTGCGCCAATCGGTGAGGCCACAAATAAGTTTGTGAAGGTTGTGTCAGAATATTTGAAATTAAGTTTTCCTCCGAGAATACTGATTGCGCCTGCAACATCTTCCAATGATCCGAATTTGAGCCATGGAGTATAAAACTGACTGAAGTCATCATTAAAAGTGCCCGAAGCAGCCTGAATATAGGGATTATACAGCACCTCGATTTCGTCAAGGAAGAACTGGAATTGTTGATTGTCACCACCCGGAACGAGTGCAACCTGCCCGTAAAACAATTCCTGAGGAGCATTTGCTATTGTTCCGGTGTAAACAAGTGTGTCATTTAGCAAAACTCTCAGGTTCAAATTTGAACCTGATTTAACCACTTCAAGCCGGCCTTTTAATGTGTATTCATTGACATGTCTTGTGTGCAGGATTTGAAAATCAGGTTCTGAATAATTGTTCACGTTTGTGGCATAAAGAACGCTCATGGAGTCCTCTTTTAAGAAGAGTCCCATGAACGAGTTGAAGCCGATTCTTCCGGTGAAAAGTTCTTCATTGGTGCAATTAGGGCCGAGTTTGTACGAGAGGGTAAAATCATTAACTGTGGCACCCATTGGTGGGGTGATAATTTTTATGGCGTCTCTCCCGACTGAGCCCTGGAAGACCTGTAAGAGACTGTTTTGGACAAACACTTCTGCGCCTGTGTAAAAGCCCCAGCCTTCAGCATTTCCGGTATCAAATGAAGTGTAATACCGATGAGAAGTCTGAGGTATTACTGAACTCATAAAAATGGAAGAAAAAATCAGAATACGTAAAGTCAGTTTCACTGGAACCTCCGTGTATTTCAACTTTATCTTCTTGAAAGATTAAATCAGAACATAATAAAACCGGATACTTTTATACTGTTCCGATTTTTTAATCCATATTTATTAAATATTATTGCAAAAGTCAATTGATTTCGGCAATGTTACCGTTTAATAAGCTGAAACTGTAACCTGGTTCACATTTCAGCAAAACTAAAGTTATCAGGCTTATTTTATGCCGGGGAAAATCTGTTATAATCTTAAATAGCAGTTTATCCGGATAACATTACTAATTGAGTTGAGAGCTTTTTACTGCAGATTGCGAATAATAAGAAATGACAATCGGTGATTTAATCCGGTAATTTTATCCGGTGGTTTGCAATTAACAGCGCCGGCTATTCAACTATAGCTTTGTGCAAAAGTGTATCGCGGATAAAAATAATACACCGAATGGATCTCACATTAGCCCGGATAAGTCAAATTTACATTTGATATTTTCCGGAATTTCTTACTTAACGGACGACTCAAACAGCTCCCGACAGTTTTCACCCTGTGCAATAAAATATAAATTTTATAATAACAGGGACTGCCGGAAACATTGTTTATGACCGAAAAATCAGTTGTGTGCTTACTTATCACGCTTTATTGAAAAGAGAAATCAGATGATAAAATATATTTTAACGGCGGTAATAATTCTTCACGGAGCAATTCACCTGATGGGGTTCGTGAAAGCATTTCATTTTGCAGAAATAAACCAGCTCACCCTCCCCATATCACGTCCCGCAGGAATATTCTGGCTTATTACATCCCTCCTGTTCATAGTTTCAGCGTTAATATTCATTTCAGGTAAGGACTGGTGGATTTACACAGGAGCTGCCGCAGTGGTTATTTCACAAGTCCTGATAATATCATCATGGCATGACGCAAAATATGGCACGGCAGCCAATCTTATTATAATCGCAGCTCTGATCATTGCATGGGGGTTTATCCGGTTTGAAGCGGATTTCCGGAGAGATGCAGCAGAGACAATTAAAGCTTCATCAGACACAAAATCTGACATTCTAACCGAAGATGCCATATCTGATCTCCCTCTGCCTGTGCAAAAATATCTGAGATTCACGGGTTCTGTAGGTAAACCTGTACCCCGGAATATGAAGGTTGTTTTCACGGGCAAGATGAGAGAGAAGGGTAAAGAATACTTCGGTTTTGAATCGGTTCAGTATAGCACATTTAATCCTCACTCAAGATTATTTTTCATGAAGGCTCAGATGTACGGTATGACGGTGCCGGGATATCACAGGTACCGGGATGAAACGGCGGTGATGAATATCAGAATCTTCGGGTTGATCCCTGTGGTTTATCACAGCGGTGAGGTAATGAACAAGACTGAAACTGTTACTCTGTTTAATGATATCTGCCTCATGGCTCCTGCGGCACTCATTAATCAGGATATAAAATGGGAGGAAATTGACTCACTTACGGCAAAGGCAGTTTTCACCAACGGGAAAATCACCATTTCTGCAATATTGTTCTTTAATGAGAACGGGAGTCTGAAGGATTTTAAGTCATTTGACAGAACGGATATCGGCAGGATGAAGGAGCTTCCTTTCACAACCCCTGTCCATAAGTATGCTGATGTAAACGGTCGTAAGGTTGTTTCAGAAGGTGATGCGGTCTGGCATTATGATGAGGGAGCTTTCACTTATGGCAGGTTTTTTCTGAAGGAGATTGAGTATAACACTCCGATCCCATAATCTCCGGATTATAGGGACGGAGATTCCGCTCTGAAATAAAAAAGAGAGCCCGGCGGGCTCTCTTTAATTGACAGTTCCGGTCTCTTCTTTCAGGAAATTCAATTGATTGTTTTATAATACCACTTTAATGTGCCGGTAATCGGTCTTGCTGAGATTGAAAGTGCAGGTGGAATCAGTGCTTGCCACAACTTTATCAAAGACTTTATTCCAACCTGCTGAGACCTCCTTAGCAGATAAATTGCGGGTCACCTGTATTTCGGTCGTATCATCAAAAGACTGGGGATAATTCTGGCTTCCGCCTGCTGTTGTGCCCTTTGAAAAATAAACCAGTTCCATGATTTTGTCATTTAGCTGCGGAATATAAAGCCGTT
>CAYPMQ010000238.1:0-5354 GCA_964411625.1 uncultured Ignavibacteriaceae bacterium | reverse complement strand
GTATAAACAGAGCTAAAAATAATTCAAAAGCTAAAAAAGCCCGGGTTTATATCGAAACCCAGCTTAAAACTACTAAGTCAGATCTTGATTCAGCAGAACTCTCTCTGATGATGTTTCAGAAGGAAAACAAAGCCATTGCACTGCCTGAACAGATCAAAGTTTCAATTGAAACAGCAGCCAAACTGAAAAGTGAAATCATCACAAATGAAATTAAACTTGATTTTCTCTCGAAGAACTTTAATGAAAATAATCCCGCAATTATAGAGCTTCAGACTCAGCTCCAGGCATTAAGAAACGAGTACAACAAACTTTCAGCTGTTGGTGATGAATACCTTACAGCGTTCT
The DNA here is from genome assembly GCA_964411625.1 of uncultured Ignavibacteriaceae bacterium. GTDB lineage: Bacteria > Bacteroidota > Ignavibacteria > Ignavibacteriales > Ignavibacteriaceae > JABWCA01. Next base: position 5,009 of record CAYPMQ010000238.1, on the reverse strand, counting down.
CTAAAGCACCTGCTTTGGGTCAGCAGCTTGCTAATCTTATGAGGGAGGCTAAGGTATTAAATGAGGTGTATCTTCTGCTTCAGCAGCAGTATTATAAAGAACTGATTCAGGAAAACCGCGATTATGCAACTGTTGAAGTTCTTGATCCCGCTATCCCTCCCACCAGAGTGGCATCGCCATCATTTGTGCCGACTTTTTTATCGGCTTCCATCATTATATTCTTTCTTGTATTCATGTATTACTACCTGGCACGGGGAAGTCTTTCAAAATATTTTAAGGAAAAAAATGTATAAACCCCACGTTGTCGTAACCGGCGGTGCCGGATTTCTCGGTTCGCACCTTTGTGAAAAGCATCTGGAAAAGGGTTTCAGAGTAACCTGCATTGATAATCTTATTACAGGCGATACTGACAATATTGCACATTTATTCGGGAACGAGGATTTTAAGTTTATTAAATATGATGTCACCGAGTTTATACATGTGCCTGAGAGGGTTGATTATATTTATCATTTTGCCTCACCCGCAAGCCCTGTTGATTATCTGAAGTTTCCGATCCAGACTTTGAAAGTAGGTTCGCTGGGTACCCATAAAGCGCTTGGACTTGCAAAAGAGAAAAAGGCGGTATTCCTTCTTGCCTCAACTTCAGAAGTTTACGGTGATCCCCTCATTCATCCTCAGAGAGAGGAATACTGGGGCAATGTAAACCCGGTCGGAACGCGGGGTGTATATGATGAAGCAAAAAGATTTGCCGAAGCATTAACAATGGCTTATAACAGGTATCATGGTGTTCAGACAAGGATTGTAAGAATTTTCAATACTTTTGGTCCGAGAATGAGAGTGAATGACGGGCGCGCAGTTCCTAATTTTATTTCTCAGGCACTGGCAGGAAAAGATATCACAGTTTACGGAGATGGCCAGCAGACCAGAAGCCTTTGCTACGTCAGTGATCTGATTGAGGGTATATTCAGATTAATGATGTCGAATGAAGTTAATCCTGTAAATATAGGTAACCCTGATGAACTGACTGTTGAAAATATCGCTAAAGAAATTGTTGAACTTACCGGTTCTAAAAGCAGAATTATTTACAATCCGCTCCCTGAAGATGATCCGAAAGTCCGTCAGCCTGATATAACCAGGGCGGTGGAGATACTCAAATGGGCCCCTCAGATAAACAGGAGAGAAGGACTCATTAATACGATCGGGTATTTCAGGAAGAAACTCGGCTATTAATCATGTCTGCAAAAACCGTGTCTTCTCTTGGCCGGGCTGCGGTAACAATCTCTATTCTCGGGATTCTGGGGAGGGGACTCGGGTTTATCCGCGAGGTGGTATTTGCCGGCTATTTCGGTCTCTCACGTGAATATGAAACATTTCTTTTAATTATAACCATCCATTCCTCGCTCAGCAGTATAATTTATTTTATTGCTGGCAACTATTTTATTCCGGCACTTAACAAGGAAAAATACGAAAAGGAATCAGATCCGGTATTATTTTTTAACAGAACCCTTTACAATTTCCTTTTGATATCTGTTGCAGCCTCATTGATTCTTTTCCTTTTGAGTAGTGCAGTACTGGGATTCTTTCTCCCTGAATTCGGTGAAAAAGAAATATGGATATTCAATATATTTTTAATATCCGTACCGGTGAATACAGCAGTCTCGGTTATCATAGCGTACCTGCATACAGAGTATAAATTTAAACTTGCTTATCTGTCTCAGATACTTCCAAATATCGTGACAATAATTGCAGTCCTGCTGTTCAGCGGAGCAATCGGTGTAAATGCCATTTTATACGGTCTGCTTACGGGTTATATGATTCAGCTCCTCTGGCTTTTTATAAACGGAAGAAAAAACATCAGATTTATCAATCCTTTCAGGATCAAAACGGGATTTACTCTAACTTCATCGTTTATATTTCTTGTGATATGTGAGATAATTCCTCAGATACACATGGTTGTTGACAGATTATTTTACAGGTACGTAGATCAGGGAGCTCTTGCTGCACTTAACTATTCAACTCTTATTTTCACTCTCCCTATTACAACTATCTCAGTAAGTCTTGCTGCGGCAATTTTTCCTTACCTGAGTCAGTCATATTATGAGAAAGATTTTGAAGATTTCCGGACGAAATTTTCCAATGCAATTCTGATAAGCATAGCAATAAATATTCCTGTTTTTGTTTTGTTTACATTCCATTCTTACGGGGTTATTGAAATTATTTTCGGAAGGGGGAAATTCAGCGATCAGGATACAGTGATGACTGCAAGATTATTCAGTCTGCTTTCTACAAGCATTGTATTTTACGCTGTTTATTCCATTGTAAATAAAGTTTTTTATTCGATGCAGAAGAATAAAATACTTTTTTACATCATCACTGCATCTTTTGGCGCAAAAGTGCTGCTGAACATAATATTCGTTCAGACAATGAAAGAAGACGGACTGGCAATTTCATCTGCTGTCAGCAATATAATACTTACCGTTGCAGGGATGGGATATTTTATCCGCAGAAAAATACTGATATTTAATTCACAGGTCATTAAAGAAGTTTTCTTTTATATTCTTGCCGGGATGATACTCTATTTCTCAATAGACTTCATCATTACCGGGACAAGAATTGTGAATAAATTTTTCCAGCCGGTAATGTTTACATTCGGCTATGTTCTTATTATGTTTTTTTCGGGTACGAAGGCAGCAGAACTGATTTTCAGCGGATTTCTTAATTTCAGAAGCGGTAATAACTCCTGATGGAATTAAAGTTTATCTCAGATTCAGCTTTTCTTTCAGTACTGATCCGCTTATTCTTCACCGTACTGTTAAGACCCATTGCTCAGCTTAATGGTCTCTATGTCAGATCTGAAGAGATACTTATAATTTCACTTCACCGGCTTGGTGATTCAATCCTCACACTTCATGCAATCAAAGAACTGAAAAATTTGCACCCAGGTCAGAGATTCAGGATACTCACATTTAAAGAATTTCATTTTATCTATAGCACAATATTTGATGGTGACGATATTTTAACCTGCAGCAGCAGGGATTTCTTTTTTGGTCAGAGGCTTGCAAGGTTAAGCCTGATATTGAGGCTCAGAGAACATCAATTCAGGGAGGTAATTGACATTTCAGGAGATACACACACTGCCTCACTGATAACATTTATGAGGGTGAGTAAACGATTCGGAATCTCTAAATACCACTTCAAAAATATTTATGATAAGGCAGCAGATGTCAGGACCGGTCCACACCTCGCCGATATTTACTATGATGCAGTTGAATCCCGTTTCCCTCTCCTGAGGGAGAGAAACTATGAACCATTTCCACTCAGAGTTCAGCCGGGAGGTGCCATCATACTTGCACCATTTGCGAGCTGGCCGGAGAAAGAATGGGGACTAAGGAATTTCAGTGAACTTGCGGCTCGTCTTTCAGCCAAATATCCTGTTAAGCTTGTTATTGAAAAAGGAAAACTTTCTGATGATATAATACAGGGATTCAGGTCTGCGGGTGCCGAAATAAGAGAGACGGGCAGTATATCAGAACTATCGGACGAGATCAAAAAATCATCTTTTCTTTTCGGTGTTGATTCCGGCCCGGTTCATCTCGCGGCTTTTCACGGGTTACCCACTCTTGCCATTTATGGACCTACTAATCCGGTGTACTGTAAACCATTTGGTGCTCATCACCGCATCATCAGAAAAAAACTTTACTGCACACCCGAATCACAAAATTACTGCATGCTTGATGCAGGGAGAAATTGTGCCACGAGAGATTGTCTGATGAATATTACTCCCGATGAGGTTTATGAGGAAATTATTAGGATTGTCAGAGAATACAAATTATTTTAGATTTGTCAAACAAATTAATGAGATAATTGAAATCTGACCGGTTAACTGCTTTATTTTTCGTGATTCTAACAGCCCTTCTTCAGGAGACAGTATCTGGTCAGAATCTGCCATTCACAATCAGAACAGATACCATACCGGTAAACATCTACAACAAATATGTTATAAGCTCCTTTTCAATTATTCCGGGCAGTGAGCAGCTTTTTATCAGAGGAATCAGGTTATCCGGTGGTGATTATACACTAGATCATACGAGCGGGTCATTTTCAATCTCACGCTCATTTCCTCACTCAATTCTTGACACTATCATAATATCATATCAAAGCCTTAATTTGTCGATTGTTCGTGAAAACTATAAGAAGAAGCTGGTTATCCGGGCTTCCGGCATTAACATGCAGGATACTATTTTTGCGGTAAGAGCTGAGGAAAGCAGTTTATTGACGGGTGATGCAATATTCGGAGAGGGAATACAGAAAAGCGGTACAATAATCAGAGGTTTTCAGTTCGGTACGAATAAAGATCTCACACTTCAGAGCGGGCTAAGACTGCAGCTTTCGGGCAAACTTTCTGATGATATCGAAATAGTTGCAGCTTTGACCGATGAAAGTTCACCTATTCAGCCTGAGGGCAATACAGAAAGTCTTGAAGAACTTGATAAAGTTTTTATCCAGCTTAAACATAAAAATGCTTCCGGAATATTCGGGGATTATGATTTCACATCTGCAACAGGACAGTTTGGTACAATTTTCAGACGCCTGCAGGGTTTGCAGGGTGAGCTTTTTCTCGAAAATGTTAACGCAAAAATTGCGATTGCAGGATCAAGGGGAAAGTTCAATACGAATACCTTCACAGGTCAGGACGGAGTTCAGGGACCTTACCGGTTATCAGGTTCAAACGGCGAGAGAGATATTATCATTATATCGGGAACTGAGAAGGTTTATCTTGACGGTGAACTGATGAAGAGAGGAGATAATAATGATTATATCATTGATTATTCTAACTCTGAAATAACTTTTACAACAAAGCGCCTCATAGTGTCAACTTCCAGAATTAGTATTGATTTTGAATACAGTGACCGCAAATACTCCAGAAATTTTCTTTCCGGGGAATCCTCGGTTAAACTTTTTGACAGTAAACTTAAACTGGGTGTGCTTTACGCAAGAGAGGGTGATAA
>CAYPMQ010000237.1:0-5373 GCA_964411625.1 uncultured Ignavibacteriaceae bacterium | reverse complement strand
ACCGGGGGGCTTTCTCTGCCTTCATCCCTCGGTTAAAACCGACGGCAATAGATTCTCCAGCCTCTCTTACTTATTATATTACTAGTATTTAGAGCCATTTCATCCATTGCCGGTGACTTCAGTCAACGGTTCACGAGCACCCCAATTCCCTCCGGGTTCCCTCCGGGCTTCAGCCGCATAATACAATCTGACTAAAGTAAAACATATGATCCTTGCATCTGAAAAGTGACAAAATATAGCCTCCTGAATTTCGGGAATGTCAGTAACATTTATGCTGATCCTGCTACGCTGCAGGCGGAATGATTCCTGACTCCTGTTTCACTGAAGGCAGGCCGGCTCTCAGGCTAAAACCAGCTTAAACATTGTTAATCATCAGTAAATCATAATTTTATAAGCTTTTACCCGCCCCGGACCCGGGCAGCATAGCCGCCCGGGTCAGGGTTAAGGAGTAAATGTGTCAGATCACCGTTTCAAGCGGGAGTGCGTAGAGTCGTATCTCATCAGATTTTTTTACGGCATGAGAGTTAAAATCGCTGATTTTTTCTATAAGCTTACCGAGTCTCTCCTCTTCAATAAACGGGATCATCCTCACGGTGTCATAACCGGGGAAAGTACGGGTGCCAAGGTGCCCTGCAGCAGCATGCATTTTACCAAGAACTTTTTCCCACTCGTAATAATTATCAATCCCGATCTCATCCATCAATGATTTGATCCTTTCTTCAAAGACATTGTGATATGCGAGAAAAACTATTTTCATATTAAATCTCCTCTCCGGATACCGGTTGTTCCGGCTCCTTTTTTTTATTTAATCTTCCAAACAGTTTCTTTTTTATTTTTGCGACCGAGAGGTCATCAAAGATTGTGTATACAACCGGCACAATGTAAAGAGTAAGTAATGTTGAAGTGATAAGTCCACCGATAACGGCCTGCCCCATTGGTGACCTGAATTCCGATCCTTCTCCAAATGAAAAAGCCACGGGAACCATACCAAAGATCATTGCAAATGTTGTCATCAGAATTGGCCTTAACCTTGTCTGTCCCGCCCGGAGAGCAGCTTCATGCCTCTGCATTCCTCTTTCTCTGAGAACATTGATATAATCAACCAGAAGAATACCATTCTTTGTCACAAGCCCCATAAGCATGATAATACCGATTAAAGACATAACTGATAACGACCCCCTTGCCATGAGCAGGGCAAGGATCGCTCCTATTATAGCCATTGGCAGAGCAAGCATGATTGAGAAGGGATGTATAAAGCTTTCAAACTGAGATGCCAGTACTATATAAACAAAAATAATTGCAAGTGCAAGCGCAAGCAGTATGTTAATAAATGATTCTGCCTGGGTCTGACCTGATCCTGCCACCTGAACCGAGTACCCCGGATTCATCGGGAGATTTTTTACTTCGGCATTGACAGCATTCAGAACTTCGCCGAGGAGTTTATCTTCAAGGTTTGCCTCTATTCTGATCTCTTTCTGACGATCATATCTGTTGATTTTACTTGGCCCGACCCCCTCTGTAATGTGCGCTATCGAATTAATCGGAATAATCATCGCCTTACCGTCTTTACCGTTCTTGAAGCTCTTAACAGTAAGAGTACCGATATTTGATATGCTGTTTCTGTCCTGCTCTCTTAAACGAACCCTGACATCAAACTGATCATCGTCTTCCTGATATTTTGTTGCGTCGTAACCATCAACCATCGCTCTTAGAGATGTTGCGAGCATGGCAGGATTAACACCAAGCGCCGATGCTTTCATTCGGTCAAGCGTAATTTTAACTTCAGGTTTGGAATTTTCAAGCGAATTCTCCACATCCGCCGCACCGGGGGTTTTTCTTACAATTGCCTCAACCTTCTCTGCAAGGAGCGTGAGATCATCAAGGTTTTCTCCTCTTACACTGAATATTACGGGTTTCTGAGCTCCCTCCGGACCGCCCGGAAGACTGAAGCTTATATTTGCTCCGGCAACCAGAGTTGCAGCTCTGAGTTCCTTCAGAAACTGTTTTACAGAGTAATTTCTCTCCTTTTTACTTACCAGTTTTACCAGGATTGTACCTTTGTTTACAGGGTCATTACCCGCACCGATTGTGGTGAGCAGGTTGACAACACCCTCTTTTTCCAGGATCCTCTTTTCAAGTTCCTGCGCAATTTCATCAGTCTGTTCCAGTGAGCTTCCGGGGGATGCATTAATTATCACGCTGAATTCTCCCTGATCCTGTGAAGGGAAAAACTCCGACCCCAGGAAACGCATCAGGTAAAAACTGGAAAGGAAAATTGCCAGAGATGCAACTACAACTGTTTTTCTGTGTCTGAGTGACCAGTTAAGTGATTTCCTGTACCTGGTGCTCAGCCATTCAAAAAAGTGGTTAAAATAATAAAGTATTTTTTCGAGTATATTGCCCCGCTTATTAAGCTCTTCATCCTCTTTGTGCAGCCATCTCGAGGAAAGCATCGGGGTAAAGCTGAATGCAACAAAAAGTGATACCAGAACCGCAACTGATACTGTAATACCGAATTCATAGAAGAATCTGCCCACTATACCCGGCATGAAGGCAACGGGCACGAACACAGCCACAAGTGTGAGTGTAACAGCCATAACGGCAAGGCCTATTTCCTCTGTCGCGGTTTTTGCAGCTTCGAGAGGGGTTTCACCTTCCGCCATGTGCCTGTAAATATTCTCGATCACCACAATGGCATCGTCAATCAGCAGACCAACTGCAAGTGAGAGCGCAAGCAGTGACATAACATTCAGAGTAAATCCGAGCGCATACATGAAAATGAAGCTTCCTATTATGGAAGTCGGCAGTGCAAGCGCAGAAATTATAGTTGCCCTTATATTTGCCAGAAAGAAATAAATAACAATCACCGCAAGAAGTGAACCGTAAATAAGATCAAAAAGCACGTCATTTATTGAGTGCCTTATGAACTCGCTGTTGTCTTTTGCGATCGTTATTCTGATATCTTCAGGAAGCTCTGCCTTCATCGTTTCGAGAGCCTTTTTTACGGCAGCGGCTATCTGAACCGTGTTACTCCCTGATTGCTTACGTATCTCCAGACCAACCGCCTGATTTCCGTTCAGTCTGGTTATACTCGTCTTCTCCTCTGTGGTGTCTTTTACCATGGCAATATCAGATAGATAAACATTCTCACCCTGCGGGGAAACAACAACAATGCTGTTAAACTCCTTCACAGATGTAAATTTACCCATCGTTCTGAGAATAAACTGCCTGTCGCCTTTCGTGATATTGCCGCCCGGTACTTCCACGTTAGCAGACGAAACCGCCTGAATCACATCATTAACAGAGAGATTATAAGCCTTGAGTCTTTCAGCGTTAAGTTCCACCAGAATCTCACGCTCGGCACCTCCCACCAGATCCACGGAGCCCACTCCCGGGATATTTTCTAGACGCTTTTTAACAACATCCTTAGTGAAAGTGGTCATATCTTTTTCTGTCCGCTGACCTGCTACAGTAAGAGTGAGTATCGGCTGACTGGCGGGGTCAAAGCGCTTTATTACGGGATCTTCAACATCATCGGGAAGCAATGATCTCACACCGGCAACTTTTTCTCTGACTTCCTGTGCCGCAATTTCACCTTTAACTTCAAGTTTGAACTGAATAATTACAATTGAAACACCTTCCTGCGATGTTGATGATATATGATCAACTCCCGCAATCGGGTTTACTGCATCCTCAATTATTTTTGTCACGTCCGTTTCGATCTGCTGAGGACCTGCTCCCGGAAGAATTGTCGTTACGGTAACGACGGGTATATCCACATCGGGGAACTGGTCAACATTAAGCTGAATGAAAGAAAACATTCCCAGCACCAGAATTGCGAGAACAATCATGGTCGTGAAAACAGGACGTTTTATTGATACATCTGCTAATTTCATTTAATTAATTCCTGTCTTCAGATTATTCTAGAACAGTTACTTTACTGTTTTCTTTAAGATTGTTCATGCCCAGAACAACAACCTGATCACCTACACCAAGGCCGCTCAGAACTTCGGTGAATTCATCATTACTTATTCCGGTTTCAATAGAAACTTTATGCGCTTTACCTTCTTTTATGACAAAAACGCTCTTCTTATTCTCTGCAAACACTATCGCAGCAGAAGGAATAATAAGAATATCTTTTTTAGATTCAAGCACCAGTCCGGCATTAATAAACATTCCCGGCTTATACCAGGAATCCTTTACATTGGGGAACCTGGCCTTTACCATAAATGACCTTGAGTCAGATGAAGCAGCCCTTGAAATCTCATAAATGGTTCCTTCCGTTGCGTATTCTTTATCAAACTCAGGCTCAATTTTTACTCTTCCGCCTGTTTTCACTTTCGATATCTCAGTTTAATTCACGGTGAATTTAATTATCATCTGAGAAATGTTGGCAACAATTGCAAGCTCTTTGCCCGGTGTCACCCAGTCGCCGGTATTCACATTAAGGGTGGTCAGCATACCCGAGATGGGCGATACAAGCTCAACCGTGCTTTTAGCGGCTTCAAAATTTGCTTTTGCAACCTCATACGCAGTTTTCACCTGATCAAGCGCCTGCCTTGAGACCGCGCCTTCATCAAACAGAGCCTGCATTCTGGTGACTTCTTTTTCGAGATTGTCCAGATTAGCTTTTGTCTGAAGATATGCCGATGTCGGTCCCGATTTATCAAGCAGGAAAAGAACCTGCCCTTTTGAAACATAGTCATTTATTCCGGCATTAATACCTGTTATTCTTTCAGAAATTCGTGCAACAACAGATGATTGCTCTGTGCCTTCAAGAGTGCCTGCAAAGGTTCTTGTTGTCGTGATTTCACCTTTGGCAATTTTTGCTGTTCTTACGGCAACTACCTGATTTTTCTCAAGACTCTTGCCGGGTTCATCTTTTTTACCGCATCCGCTTATGAAAAGAGCTGCTGTAAGGAGAACCGCAGGCAAAGCAGTCATACTTTTCTTAAAATACTTATTCATGAAGTAAATTCTCCGAAATAGTTAAACTTTAATTAATATTCAGGCTGAGAACACGTTCCCATTCGGTTCTCGCCATCAGAAAATCATAAACGGCTTTTTCATAATTAAGCCTTATTGCCGTAAGGCTGTTCTGAGTATCAAGTATCTCAAGTTGAGTGCCGATTCCGTTTTTAAACCTGGTTTCAGCAATCTTAACAGCCTTCTCCGCCTGTCCGATACTCTTTTCAACTGCCTTAAGTCGTTCAAGAGCCTCATCCATTTTTAGTTTTGACTGCAGCAGACTGATCTTTAGTCCTTCCTGCAGTTTTGTTCTCATCACATCAAGTGTTTTAACATCCGTTTCGGCCTGCTCAACCCTGGCGCTTCTTCTGAAACCATCGAATATCTGAAACGAGAGATTAAGCC
>CAYPMQ010000236.1:0-5387 GCA_964411625.1 uncultured Ignavibacteriaceae bacterium | reverse complement strand
AGTTCACCGCGTTTGGTTGAGTGAAGAAGTTTGTAGTCACCAAATCCATTCAGATCCGCAAAAATGAAGATAACTCCCCCTTCTATTTCTTCATACGTCCATTGTTCATAAGGCTTTGTATCAACTTCGCTCGGGAATCTGTTTATTTCATTTGGGGCGCCGTAAACAATAAATACACGCCCTCTGTCAGTGAGTGAACCTTTTCTGTTAAAAGAACCGAAAACCTGGTTAGTATAATCCACCCGTTTATAATATTCACGCTTAAACTCATTGTCTTTTGTTTCCGGTTCAAGATCCCTGTTTTTCCAGAAATTAAACATAAAATTTCTTTTTGCTTCAACATCCTTAAGTGACGAAAACTGATCCACTTCAGCAGAAGAAGCTATATATTTTGCAATCTGGAAAGCTTCATTCAGTTCTTCCTCACCCATTGCAACAAATTCAGAGGTTATATAATCCGCATCTGAAAAATTCTTAATGGTTGTATCAACAATGTTTTTGTTGACAATGTAGATAGTCTTAAAACGCGAAACGGAAACAGCATTAACGGTATCCTTAAGATTAAGCACCAGAGTGTAAATTCCTGTGGGATATTTATTTACCGCAACAGTACCGGCTTCAACAATTGATTTGTTTTTTCTTGTTACAAGTTTCTTCTTATTCAGCAACTGTTCATTTTTTCCGTTAAGAAGAATCTTTTCAAGCACCAATGTTTCCGGAAAATCACTCATGTTCAGGTTATATAATTCTGCATAATAGTAAACAACAGGGTAATTTTCACCATAGGCAGAATTAGGATTGGGAATAACCTCGTAAGTGTTTTTGTAAAAAGGTGAATTCTCGTTTTCTGATTTAGTAATATTTTTGGCAAGCTGAATATCGCTTATAGAAAATTTGTTTTCTTCCTTTGCAGTTAAAGTAAAAGCAAATTTGGCAGAGTCAACCCGCTTTGAATCATTTTTATCTTTTCCGGTGACTATGGCCTTATAATCACCATACGCAAGTTTATAAAAAAGCATTCCTGTAAGATCATTTTTAAGAGAATCATCGTATCTGCTATAAAACTGATATTCTTTGTTAACGGCAATATTACCGGTATTTATGTCTTCCAGCCAGACACTTAATGATCCTGAAACAAATGATCCCGAATCAGTCTTAACCTTATTGAATAAATACTGGTTAAAGGAAAAATACAACTCAAAAATGCCTGAAGAATCAAGAGAAGAGAAACGTCCGAAATCCAGATCAAATAATCTTTGTATCTGAGCATTGCCGTTTAAGTTAAGCAAAAGAAAAAAAAGAAAAGAAACCTTGATGAATTTCATTTGGAATACCTGTAAATAAAAAAGGGCGTCTTAATAGACGCCCGAAATTAAGATTAACTATCTTACTGAACAGCTAATTTAACTGTGAAGACATGATTGGGATTGGGAAATTCTTTGACCTGTCTGAATGCATAGTCAAAGATAAGACCTATTCCGTCAGTAAGTTTGTAATCAACGCCTGCACCAAAGGTAAGATCATAAAGTGAGCTTGATGTATTTTCTGTCTGCACAATATACCCTGCTCTGGCGTAGAACATGTTCATGAATCCATATTCGAGACCAAGTCTCATCTGATCTTCAAATGCGTTATTGTTAACAAATGTTCCGGCTAAAGCAAGTTTGTTATCCTTGTCAAACTGGAAATCATAACCTACGCTGAGCTCAAAGAAACTAGGCATTTGGAATGGTTCGGTAGCAACTTCAAACACACCTTTTGTTGAACCCGGAGCTCCGCCCGGAACATCAACTTTGTACTGTAAATCAGTACCGGTGTACTGCATGTTTGTACCAATGTTTTTTACTGCCGCACCAATTGTGATACTCTTTTCGAATCTGTACTGTACACCAAAGTCCATGGCAAAGCCGGTTGCACTGGTGTTAAGAATTGATTCATTAACCACTTTGAAGTTAGCACCAATGCTCACTCTGTCAGTGATAATTTTAGAGTAAGTCAAACCTGCGGTCAGATATCCCGGAGAATATGTAGCTCCGGTTCCGTCGGGGTTATCTATTGTTGTAACAGGTATATCGCCGAAATCAATTGATTTAAAGCTGAGTGCCACTGATCCAAAATCTCCGAGTGAAGTACCTGCAGCAAAATAAGAAACATTAATATCTGCAATGTACGACATCTGAGAAAACATACCTTCGGTTCTTCTTGTAATGTCAAGACCTGCAGGATTATAATAAATCGCTTCAAGACCCGTGACACTTGAGATAAAAGCACCTCCGGTAGCAATACCGCGAGCACCAACCGGTATCAATAACTGATCAGCTCCTGTTGTACCTTTACGCGCAACATCACCTGCATAGGCTATAACACCGAAGGAGATTAATAACAGTAATGTGATAAATCTTTTCATTCTATTAAACTCCTGATATTTCTTTTAATTAAAGGCGGCATAGTTAAATGCCGCCCTCAGTTTAGAACCTCTGAATCTGTTTCTGTGGTAAAATAATACCGAACTTAAGTATCTTCTCACCAAATCCGGGAGCAGTTACTAAAGCTATATACATACCGGATGCAACTCTCAATCCGCTTTCATTTTCAAGATTCCATCTTAAGAATGGTGATGTTGGTGAAAGTTTATCGGCTGTTCCTAATGTTCTCACGAGAATGCCTGACAGTGAATAAATCTTTACTGTAACGTCAGTCGGTAAATTACTGAATGTAACGTAAGGATTATCCGGTGTCTGGTTGTTGAAGCTTCCTGACGGGTTAACACCAAGAAGCGGATTCGGGAAAACATTAACTTTATTAAATAATGACTGTTTTTCATCCTGAGTCAGGTTTCCGCCTGCCTTGGTTGTGAAAGTATATTTGTCATTATCGGTATATGGATATACTGAAACAGGAATTGTCAGTGTGTCACCGTTTGTAAAGAATGATGTTGCATCTTTTCTCTGTAAACCAACTGCATAAAGCATGTTGAAGTACGGTGAAGCTGCAATTTTTCTCTGTTCATCGGTAACAGCAGTTCCGTTAATGGTTGCGCCTGCCGGTATTGTAAAGCCCTGGTTAACATCAGCCCAGAGAACTCCGCTGCTGAAGTTACCGCCTTTGTACTGTATCTGGCTGCCTGTTGCATCATAATCAGCATCAAAAATGAGAATCATTTCACCGCTGGCAAGCACTGAATCTCCCGGATCCCAGATTCCGTCGGGTGTGCCTTTAAGTGGTCTTCCCTGAGGATCTTTGAGAACAGATGAAGTTTCAATGAAACCAACTGCGAGCTGACGTTTTTCACCTGTTTTAGGATCTGATACGTAAGCTTTGAACGGAACGTCAACAAAACCTTCGCCTAATTTGCCGACAGGACCTCTGTTAGTGGTATCTGCTGCGGCAATGCCTTCGGCGTATCTGAAGATTCTGTCTCTAGTAAAGTTATTACCGCTGAAGCCCATCAGGTATCTGTAAGCTTTACCGGGGTTAGCGGCATCAAATACTATCTGAACCTGTCTTAATCTGTCAGCAGATATAACAGTAGATGGCTGTGTTGTTGCATTTCTGGGTAAACCAAATCTGGTTGCACCAATTGTAATGTCATCACCGCCGTAGAATATACCTGTTGATGAAGTGGCACTGAAAGCATCATACCATCTTGTGGCATTTGAGTATTTTGTGGTGCCAAGAGCTGGCTCAACAGATTTAATTTTCAGAATAAATCCTTCCTGAACTTTTCCTGAAATATCTGTGGAGTTAGTGTCAAATACAGCAGAAGAATCAATCAGGGTAGTTCCCTTGGTAGTGTTTCTGAGGCTGTAATAAACTTTATATGGTTTTCTGGAAACATTATTCTTTTTGAATTCAACAGAATAGTTGTCTCCGGTTAATTTTTCATTTTCAACAACTATATATTTTACCTGTCCTGAAGCTGCACCGTTGCTCTGCTGTGCAGCAGCTCCGGTTGTTGCAGGAGCATAGATGTTCTCACCATAATAAACAGGAATAATAGCTGTTTCATATTCCTCAATGCCGCCGCTTCTTACGATGTAATCACCGGAAGGACCGTAAACAATTGACTTATCTCTGTCATAAGCTGACTTCAAGAATGCAGCCTCATGATTGACGGTTACAACTGTGGCAGTGAAGTAATAGTTTTTTCCGAGAACAAGCGGATTGCCGGTAAACGGATCAACAGATACTCTCACTCTTATTCTGCCCTGATCAGGATCAGCGTATTTCGCTGAATCCAGTCTGTAACCTGCACCGGGATCGGCAAGTTTGAGGTTCTGATTGCCGTTTCCGAGCAGTTCATAAAGTGACAACAGTGAGTCATTTGTTACGAATGTTGCGAGTACCTGTGAGTTATCAACACCGTTAACAACCTGCTGCTTTGAGTTAGTTCTGTAAGCAGTAATGTAAACACCTTTAACTCTCTTGTTTACCGCGAGAACAGTGTCACGGGCGGAATAATTGAAGAGATCGGAAGTGCTTAACTGGATATCAATGAATCCGTTTCCTGCATCATCGGCACCGGTTTTTGTTGTAGGCCTTGCGGGCGGCGGTGGCGGTGGTGAAGGGAAGTTGGAGTCAAAAATGGTCTGTGCAATCTCTGAGTACTGTTTTGCAACTGTTACCGAATTTAATGCACTGTTACCACGGCCTACAACGTAAGCTACAACTATATCAACAGGTTTGTTCTTTTCAAGTTTGAACGGGCCTGTGTTTGACATCTGACGCTGATCATTAGGACCATTGTTGATCCAGCCTACGTTTGTGACAGGGTTACCTGAATATGAGAATCTGGGATTAACTTCTGCGCAGTTTACACCACCGCGAACTTCACCAAACTCCCAGTTACACGGGTTCAGATCCACACCGATTCTGTTTTTACCGGTCATGTAGTTTCTTGCTTCCTGACGTGTGTTCGGGTCACCATGTGTAGGGTGTGACTGGATATAGTGTACAAATGAAGACAGACCAAGGTTTGTAGCACCGGGCATCTGAGCAATACCTCTTACCTGACCCTGTACATTATGTGCAGTGTCGATAGGGGTATCAATGCCGTCATCCCACACTCCGTTATTGTTTACATCATTAAATGTAACTCCCGGGATGTATGATACGGGTCCCTGGAAAAAGTCTATAAGGAATGTTGGAGGATTGGAACCGTAATCTGCATCATCTCCGTCGTTATATACATAACCGGCGTTCAACAATGTATCACAGCCAACCAGGTCATCAGTGTAATCACCGAGATCGGGATCTGCCCAGACACCAAAGTAAACCGAATCCATTACATCGGCAACTGTACCGGTGTTCATAATTGAATACCTTACGAACAGCATGTTACCGACAAAAGATTTTGAATTGAAACCGAAAACAGTCTGCCTTACTTC
>CAYPMQ010000235.1:0-5419 GCA_964411625.1 uncultured Ignavibacteriaceae bacterium | reverse complement strand
ATAATATTCAGTCTTATCTCTCTGCTCTCAAAAAAGAAATTGATCACTACGCCGGATTTCATCAGAGCAAGAATAATTTTATTTCTGTTTTTTTCGGCGGCGGTACCCCTTCACTCATGGAGCCCGGGTATATCGGTGAAATTCTCGATCACCTTCATAAAAGGTTCTATATAAAAGGAAATGCCGAAATAACGATGGAGACCAATCCCGGAACGGTTAACAGAGAAAAATTCAGGCAGTTCAGAAGCGCAGGTATTAACCGTGTCAGCATCGGGATTCAGTCATTTGATAAAAAGGAACTTGAATTTCTTACCCGGATACACGACTCCGAAACCGCCATAAGAGCTGTTTATGATGCTTATCTGGCGGGGATCGAAAATCTCAGCCTTGATCTTATATTCAATCTGCCTGGGCAGACAAGGGAAATCTGGCTTAAAAACCTCAATGAAGCCGTTAATCTTCCTGTGAAGCATATCTCAGCTTATAGCCTGATTCTGGAAAGAGGCACAATTCTGAATAAGATGGTACTTAAGGGGGAGATTGACCTGCAGGGAGAGGAAATTGATGCCGATCTTTATGAGCACACTATTGACTTTCTGACATCATACGGATTTGAGCAGTATGAGGTCTCCAATTTCGCAAAACCGGGATATGAATGCATTCATAACTCGATATACTGGCAGGCAAAAAATTACCTGGGTTTCGGGACGTCAGCCCACTCATATTATGAGAACAGAAGATGGTGGAACGTATCATCACTGAAATTTTATCTCGATGCCGTTACCAATAAAGGCCATGCGCGCATAGGAGAGGAAGAACTTACCTTTGAAGACAGAAAGGAAGAATACCGTTACCTTTATCTGCGCTCCAAGGGTCTTAACATTCCTGAGTATGATGAGGAGTTTTCTGATGACTTCATGGCAAAAAATGAACCTCTTGTTATTGAACTGATTAATCATGGACTTGCTGAGTATGACGGTGTAATGCTCAGAATGACAGGCAAAGGCTACGCCGTCTGTGATGAGATCATCGCCAGAATGGTTTAAAGTTCAGTTCGTGAGACTCTCAACCCATGAATTAAAGCGGGGGCACCTGTTTCTTATCTGATCTATTGTACAATGCGAAAGTATCCTCTGACTATCTATTATCTTTTTAAAGCTCCTGATGGAGTAATCAAGCCTCGCAGAAGGGTGCGTATCGGGTCCGTCATTTATTTCCTCAGGGCTGGTGAAGACGGAAGTTTCTGCTATAAGTTTATTGATTGATTGCTTCTCATCCGGAAAAATGTCTGTAAAGAGGCTTGTACAGGAGAAAAGCAGAGATTCAAACTCATACATTTGGATATAAGGTATGAAGCTTAGATCACTTATCTCTTCAGCAAGCCTTGTTTCAGCTTTTTCTGCCTTCTGAAAGTATGTTAATCGCTCACTCATATCCGGTAAAAACTCATGAGGTAAAGCATAATAATCTAAAAAAGTTGTAACGACATCAAAATTTGGTGAATTAAGAAGCTTCGAAACTTGAGTGACCACCTTAGACAGGTTTAACCCTCCCCCTTTGTAATGATTACCCTTACGGTGAATACTTGTTGTATATATAACGGGTATGATGTTCAGGTTAAATTTTTCAAAGAGATATTTGTCCAGGTTGTCCTTTATAAATCTCTCTTCAGTCTGCCCTTCAACCAATACGGCAATACATTTATAACTCATGGTCTGCCGCCAATAAGATTCTTTTCCCAAAGCTCACCTACATTATATTCAACCAGCCAATCTTTTAGTTCATCTTCATTAAGCCTCTTAAAAGTTGACTCACCATTATTCCTGTCAACAACAATAATATCTGATGCCGAAAACTGATTAATAAAAGTGACTGATTGTGTGCTGCATATAATCTGTGTGCCTTGGGATGCTGCAGAATTAATCAACTCCGCCAGTACTGAGAGGGCGAAAGGATGTAACCCAAGTTCAGGTTCATCCATGATAATGGCCGCCGGCATAACCGGCTGTAATAGCAAAGTTGTAAGGCAAATAAATCTGAGAGTTCCGTCTGATAAATGATGTGCATTAAAATACTGGTCACTGTTCTTTTGCCTCCATTCCAGCCTGATTTTTTCCGGGAATTGTCTTGAGGGGGCAAGATCAAATCTCTCAAAGAACGGAGCAACCAGTCTGATTGTATCCTCAATCATTTTGTATCTCACGGGAAATCTTTCCATTATAAGATATAAAAATGATGCCAGATTTGACCCTTCAGGTCTGAAGAGCTTATTGTCGTCAATAAAGCTGAATCCTTTCACAGGTGAATTCAGACTCGTATCATGAAAATGATAAACTCTCCATGATAATAGTGCTTTATATATATATGTAGCAACTTGGTTGCCGGAGTCTATGAATTTATATAAATTAGTTTCATTACCTGCATCAGAGATTTCTTTGATTGATGAATAATAACCTGTTTTCTCTTCTTTAAAGTAAAAATTATCGTTAATATCAGGGGCAAGAGTAAAATAGTAGTGATTGGGCTCGAAGTACAAAAAACCGGATAGAGAAGAGCTTGACTTTTTGCCATTATAAAGGAAAAAATCTGTCCCCCCCCTTTCTGTTACATAATTTTTCAGTTTTCCTCTCACCAGCCAATTCATCATGGATAGGAACTGAACAAAGTTAGATTTACCAGCCCCGTTCTGGCCGATCAGAATATTAATTGACCCAAGTTTTACTTCAGCCTCTTTAATCGATTTAAAATTAATAATTTTTATTCTATCGAGTTGCATGGACTTTACTAGTTAAATCTTTCTGAAATTTGTAATGGTAAATTATTAAAATTTGATTGTTTTACCATAAATAAGCTGATAAATTAAGCTTTATCATAATTCAGATCTGCTGTCTTTTTAATGTCATCCTGAATAATGATGTCGGATTGGACTGCATTGCTGATCATTTTATCGGGAGCAGAGTAAAATCAGGAATTAAAACTTAAAAAAATGACAATTTTACTGTCATAATACTTGACATAAAAACTGTCATTTTGTATATTTACATGAGTGATTTATGAAAAAAGGTTACACGATATCCGAACTGGAAAAGCTGACAGGCCTTTCCCGGAGAAACATTCGTTTTTATGTAAGTGAGGGGCTTGTTCAGCCTCCGTCAGGATCAGGCGTTGCAGCCAGTTACTCAGAAGAGCATCTTGAGCGGCTGAAGATGATTATAACCCTTTCATCCCGGCACATAAAACTTGCAGGGATAAAGAAAATTCTTGAGGGAAGGGCGTACTCTGAGCATGGAACGGATTCAAATGAAATTGCGGATAAAAGCAAAACTGAAATAATTGATATGATCAGGGATGCCCGGATAAAAGAGGAAACTTCAGACTCTTCAGTTACTGAAATACCTTCTGAAAATGATGAAGACTTTCCTGAAACTGACAGTAAGAGTCCGGGATACACAGGTGAACCTCTGCTGCCGAAAAGTTTTTTCAGCCTTTCTTCAGGTGTAAGTAAATTTAATGAAGAGAAGGCCAGGTTGGCGATTCAGAAGTTAGTTGTTTCCCAACTGACGGGAGAAGATAGGGAAAAAAATATTGAGCCTGAAAAATGGCTGAAGATAAAGGTTGCCGATGGTTTTGAAATTAATGTGGAGGAGGAACTCTACAAGAGAAATAAAAATGTGATTCAATGGATAATTAATAAAATTAAATTGCAATAAAGGAAACATTATGAAAACGGGGATCAGAAGAGATTACTCAGCCATTCCGGGCGGCAAACCATTCAATATCAGACTTTTAGTCGGTCTTGAGTGGGAGCAGGAAGTGAGAACAGATGCACCTGCATTTAACATAGGACTTGTTCTGGACAGAAGCGGATCAATGTCGGGTGAAAAGCTGGAGAGAGTAAAGGAAGCAGCGGAAGGATTTTTCAGAAGCATAAAACCCGCCGACCATGCAGCACTGGTAAGTTTTGACAACGAAGTTAAGGTTGAAATAGAACCGGTAGAGGGAGCTTCTATAGATGAGAAGGTAATTTCTAAAATAAAGGCCATCAGAAGCGGGGGCACCACATACCTCTCAGGTGGTTATGAGCAGGGATATGATCTTATAAAGTCATTTCATCAAAGAGGCGTTTTTTCACGAATCATACTTCTGACAGACGGCATCGCAAATGTTGGTGAACAGAACCCCGAAAAGCTGGCCATGATTGCAAAGAAATTTGCAGCAGCAGGTATAACCACATCAACAATAGGGGTGGGAGAAGATTTTGAGGAGAATCTTCTTAACAGTATGGCCGAGTCAGGGGGCGGCAACAACCATTTTGTGGAAACCCCAGCAGAAGCAAAGGAAATATTTGCTGATGAACTGGGCAGCCTGCTTTCTCTGGGTGCAACAGGCACGATGGTCAGATTTATTTCTCATGTAAAAGGGCTTTCAGCTGGTCAGTTCAATTATTTTGACAGAGATAACCAGGGGCGATATATAATCGGGGATGTTTACTACAGAAGAGAACGGACACTTCTTCTTGAACTTGATATCCCGGCGCAGTCAGCTGAAGGAATTCTTCAGCTTGGTGAACTGGAGGTAAGTTACCGTCAGCCCGGCAGATCTGAAGAGCCGGTGAAAACTGAGACTTTTCCGGTGACCATCAGTATTGTCTCAGATGAAGAATTTGCGGGTGTGAGGCCTGATCCGGAGGTGATAAAACACCTCTGCAGGATTTTAATTGCGCGTGCCAAACTGAAAATGCTTGATTTGATGAGGAAAGGCAAATTTAAGGAAGCCGATAAAGAGATTAAAAAAGTGACAGCCAAAGTGAAACAGTTTAATCTGAATGACGATGAGATAAACGGAGAAATTGAAGTCTTGGAGGAGCGCCGTCACCTGATGCTTGATCATGGTCATGCGTATTTTATATCTGACCAAAAAAGGCTCTTTTTTGAAAGCAGTAATGCAGGCAGCGGGAGAATATATGCGAACCGCGCAATGTATGAGCGCCGGATTATTTCAGAATATGATCCTCTGGATAAACTGCGAAAATCCGGAAAGAACAGCAAAAAAAATAACTGACAGGATCCTGATTTGAGCATAGAGATCTGAATATCTGTAAGTTATGAGAAGAAATTTCACGTGGGATCTATAATTCAAAAGTATCTGAACCGCCGGTTTCAGCGCACCCCGTGTCTCGGTTATGTCAGATAAAAACTGATGCATAACCATATTTCGGGCTTAATGGATAGAGGAATCTTATCACAATTGAATAAGGGAATTAAGATCAGGAGAGCATACAGGGGAGAGACAAATTAAGGGGCAGCATTTCCTGCCCCTTAAAGATACTATTATTTTATAAGACTTTCAGCCAGAAAACTGAGCAAAATACCGGCAGCCACAGCAGAGCCGATTACACCTGCTACGTTTGGTGCCATGG
>CAYPMQ010000234.1:0-5526 GCA_964411625.1 uncultured Ignavibacteriaceae bacterium | reverse complement strand
GAATTTGTCCGCCTCCGGCATTTGATTTTTTGACATAGAGGGTCATTTCATTCAGTTTCACATATTCAAGAACCTTCCCGGCGAAAATGAAACTGTCACCTTCCTTAAGTTTGGATACAAAACTTTCCTCAACTGAGCCAATCCTGCCCCCGTTCATAAACTTTACAAGAATTTCTGTCTCTGAGGTTATGGTGCCAACAGACATCCTGTGCCTTCTTATTATGTGCCTGTCCGTTACAATAAATCTGACATTCTCAAGAGTAACTTTTGAAAAGTCGTCATAAGCTTTAAGCGTTGGGCCGCCGCGGGTGATGAAATCAAGCACCCAGTCAAACTCAGCATCAGTAAGTTCAGAATAGGAATGGGTGTTTCTGAGTTCAGCAAGAAAATCATTATATTCAAATCCCGAGCCTATTGCCACAGAAATTGCGTGCTGAGCCAGCACATCGAGGGGCTTTATGACGGGAGTGCGTGGCTCAATGAAACTTCTTTGTATCCCCTCTCTTGCCGATGAGAATTCAAGCAGTTCAAGGGAGTTTGTGGGCACACAGTAAATCCTGCTTACTCCTCCGGGCTTATGACCGCTTCTGCCGGCCCTCTGCAGCAGCCTTGCAATTCCTTTTGGTGACCCGACCTGTATAACTGTATCAACAGGAGAAAAATCCACGCCGAGATCAAGACTTGAGGTACACACTACGCATTTCATTTTTCCATGATCAAGAAGGGATTCAACTGCCCGTCTTTCCTTTTTATCTATAGAGCCGTGGTGCAAACCTATCTGCCCCGCAAGATCAGGTTTCGCATCAAGGAGTGACTGAAACCAGATTTCAGCCTGTGATCTTGTGTTCGTGAACAGGAGAGAAGATGCGGATGAGTTAATAACATCAAGAACCGCTGGAAGAAGTATTATTCCGAGATGACCTGCCCAGGGAAACTTATCTATCTCGGAAGGTGTGATGGTGTGAATTTCTATTTCTTTTTTCAGCTTATCACCAATAAGCACTCCGTTGCTGTGATCTGAACCAAGAAGAACCTCCATCGCTTTCTGTGTATTCCCGAGTGTTGCAGAGAGCCCCCACAATGAGACTTCAGGAGCAAATTTTTTAACGCGGGCAAGAGCAAGCTCTGTCAGAACACCTCTTTTTGATCCGAGCAGTTCATGCCACTCATCAAGAACCACTGATTCCAGGCCTTTTATCAGCTCGGGAAAGTTAGGATAAGTTATAAGAATGGAAAGACTCTCAGGAGTTGTGATAAAAACCTCAGGAAGCCTTTTAGACTGTTTTGCTCTTTTAGTTTGAGATACATCTGCAGTTCTGAGGTCAACTTCCCAATCAGGCAGGAGTTCTTTAACCGGGAGTGTCAGTGATTTGAGTGTATCTGCAGCGAGTGCCCTGAGCGGAGTAATCCAGAGAACTCTAAGGCCGCTTGATCTTTCCTTTTTTTCAGACATCGCCCTGATCACCGCTCCAAAAAGTGCTGCGTAAGTTTTTCCTGTTCCCGTTTTTGTGTGAATCAGCCCGCTTTTGCCTGAAAGCTGTTTCTTCCAGGCCTTCTTCTGGAATTCAAACGGTTCCATATTTCTGTCATGAAACCACTTTAGAACCTGTTCGTATGCCTTGTGATACTTTAACTGAATTTCAGGCAATATCTTCTCCCGGAGTTATGGCTTTCAGATACTCCTTCAGTTTCTGCAGATCATCTGCATCTTTGGGGCTCAGATCCCGACGCCATCTTGAAATTCTCGGAAATCTTACTGCTATGCCTGATTTGTGCCTTGTTGAAAGCTGAAGCCCCTCAAATGCCAGCTCAAAGACCAGTTCCGGCGTTACGGAGCGTACGGGCCCGAACTTTTCAATTGTGTTGGCTTTTACGAACTTATCAATTTCGTTAATTTCTTTGTCCGTAAGACCTGAATAAGCTTTTGCAAATGGGACAAGTTTGCCGTTATCCCACACGGCAAACGTATAATCTGTGAAAAGCCCTGCCCTTCGTCCGTGACCCGGCTGGGCATAGAGAAGAACGCAGTCAACGGTAAGAGGTTCAATTTTCCATTTCCACCAGTCCCCCCGTTTTCTGCCATCGAAATAAGGAGAGGTTTTTCTCTTGAGCATCAGCCCTTCAACTCCCATCTCCCTGCTGCTCCGCCTTTTTTCACGGGCTTCATTCCAGGAAGCGAATTTAACCACGGGGGAGATCAGAATTCTGTTTCCGGTGCCGGCCGGAATATCAATGGTGTCTTCAAGTTTAGTTCTTCTCTCTGAAAGAGTCAGGCTGCGGATATCCCTGCCCGAAAACTCTGCGATGTCATAACTCATCAGAAACACCGGATTTGATATTATTAGTTTTTTACCGGGGCTCTTTTTCCCGATCCTCTGCTGCAGATCATTAAACGGCATAACTTTGCCCTCTTTTATTACAAGAAGTTCACCATCAAGTACAGTGCCATCAGGGAGTGAGGAGGCAGCGGAAACAACATCAGGGAAAGAATCATTAATCAGCTCCATTCCCCGTGACCACAAAAATATTTCTCCGTTCCGTTTAACAAGCTGGGCTCTGATACCGTCCCATTTCCATTCAACCTGCCATTCAGCGGAGGTACCAAGCTCTTCAGGTTCTCCTTCAAGAGGATAAGCCAGCGCAAAGGGATAAGGTCTGCTGATATCACCCGAGTCATCTTTTACCAGCAGGGTATCAATAAAGTCTGATGAGGGAGTAATTTGCCCCATGAGCCTGTGCGCAATCACTGACTCAGGCAGCCCTGAAAATCTGCTCAGGGATGTTATTACGATCTGTGATGAAACTCCTAGCCTGAAACTTCCGCCTATCATTTTATTGAACAGAAATCTTTCCCCGGGCGACATATTCCGCCATATATCTTTCACTATTTCCTTTTTAGTCTCATCATCGGCCTCGGTAAGCATAGGAAAAATCTTCTCAGTGATCTCAGTCATCTCAAAGAGCCCTGACTTACCGTAATCTGGGATGATCAGTGTGAGAGTCTCCGAAAGATCGCCAACCATCTGGTAACATTCTTCAAAAAGCCAGTCTGAAATGCCTGCTTCTTCTGCAGCCCAGATCCGCATTTTCGCGGATGATACCATTCTGCGGGGTTTATTGCCGGTGAGGTAAAGAACAGCATAAGAAATTTCTTCACGGGGAGCAGAATTGTAAAAATCAAGCAGTGCCGCAATTTTACCTGTGGTTCTGGTTGTTTCTTCAAGACGTCTGAAAAGCAGGGCAAAATCTTTCATTCTTTTACCTCTTCAGCTCCGCCCTGATGATCATCCCCGGCGGCATCACCTGTGAACATAGTTTCAAGTGGTGCGGCATTGAATCCGTTTTCATTAAGCCACCTGACAAACTGACTGACGAAACCGTGAGTAACCAGAATTTTTGATGCACCGGTATCGCTGATTGCTGAGATGAGTCCTTTCCAGTCGCAGTGATCCGATAGTACAAAGCCGCGGTCAGAGTTCAGCCTTCTCCTGTTACCTCTAACCTGCATCCAGCCTGAGGCAAAAGCAGTTTCATTTTCTCCGGCCCTTTTTTCAAGGGAAGAACCCTCTGCGCCGGGCGGAGCAATTATCATAGCTCCTTCAAACGCCTTTTTTACTTTTATTTCATTAAGAGGAATCGTTAATGGCAGCTCAACCCCTGCAAGTCTGTAAGCGTTGTTAATACTTTCAACCAAGGGGTGGGTTATGATGGTGCCGATTGAGGGGTCAAGCAGGGATAAAATACGCTGAGCTTTACCGAGGCTGTAGCCGTAGAGTATGCTTGCACGGGAATCAAGGGCATTGTTTCTCCACCATCCGTTGATCTCTTCAGCAATCTCCTCTTCAGGTTTCCAGTTGTATATGGGGAGACCAAAGGTGGATTCCGTAATAAAAACATCGCATTTAACGGGTTCAAAGTTGTCACATGAACGGTTATGGTGAATATTATAATCACCTGATACAACCCAGCGCTCCCCCTTGCAGGAAACAAGGATCTGTGCCGAACCAAGAACGTGTCCTGCAGGGAAATATGTAACCTCAACACCGTTAATTGTTACAGGTTTTCCATAAGGGACTGTCTGGATTCGTGCATTTCTTCCGAGTCTGTTTTCCAGGATATGCAGAGAACTTTCCGAACAGAGATATTTATAAGATCCGTACCTGGCATGATCAGAATGACCATGAGTAATCAGGGCACGGTTAACCCCCCTCCAGGGATCTATATAAAAATCGCCGGCTTCACAATAAAGTCCGTTCTGATTGACTGTAATAAGTTCTTTTTTCAACCGGAATAAATGATCTTAAATTATTTATTTTTCTGCTGTCATGAATCAGAACAAGCAGAGGGGTTTAATTGTTGCTATTAATAAAAGAAAATTAAGTAAAATGAGAAAAATAATAGCCGGAATTGATCTTTCCGGGCCCTCCAATCTTGAAGAAACCGTTTTAACGGTTGCAGTATCTGAAGGAAAATATTACCGGCTTGATTATGCAGGCAGGGGATTGAATGATCTGCAGATTGCAGAAGTTTTAGGTGAATACCGCAATATGAACGGGGAATTTCTCACAGTCGGTATTGATGCCCCGTTATCATACAATCAGGGAGGAGGGGACAGGCCCGGTGACAGGGAGCTTCGTAATCTGCTGAAATCACACGGGCTGATGCCGGGCACCGTGATGCCTCCCACACTCACCAAAATGGTCTATCTTACCCTGAGAGGCATAAGCCTGGCAAGATATCTGAATTCAATGATTCCGGGAATAAAAATTGCTGAGGTGCACCCTGCCGGCAGTCTGGTTCTTAATGGTTTTGATCCTGCACTTGTGAAAGAGATGAAAAGAAGTGAAAATGCAAGGCTTGAAATACTTGCCGGTCTTGAAGGGATATTCGGGTTTGAAACTATTCACACTCCTGCAGATGATCATTACATTGCCTCCCTTGGCGCGCTTCTTGCGGCAAGAGGGTTAGCAGGTAACAATATCAGGTGGATAAAAAAGGCTGAACCGCCGCTGCATCCGTTTGATTTTGCATGTTAGGAACAAACAAAGGATACAGACGTTTAATTTATATGAAACTCTTAAAATTACAAAACATCATATCTTCTGCTCTGATTTTTTTCGCTCTGAATTCAGGTGTCAATGCTCAGTCTTTTTTTGAAAAAGGTAAGGGCTGTGATAGCATCATCACAGAATCAGGGGAGGAATTTGAGATTTACTCTGAAAAAGGAATAGGAAATGCAGTTATATATCCCGAAAAAAACTATATTGGAAATATTTGGCTTAATTTTCATCTGTCTGGTCTGGAGGAGCTTTTAATCAAAACCGGTTCAGGAAATTATAAATTGTCAGTATCTTCTTCAGAAGGGTTGATTTCTGCCTGGTACATAAATGACGGGCGGGAAATAAAACTTTCTGACGATATTTTCGGGACTGAAATTATAAAGTCGGGAAGCGGTAAAAATGTCTATAAAATTTGTATTTCTGCGGTAATCGTTTCAAAATCTGAAAAGATTGAACTATATTGGAC
>CAYPMQ010000233.1:0-5597 GCA_964411625.1 uncultured Ignavibacteriaceae bacterium | reverse complement strand
CTTATACTCCGTAATCTTATTGGAAATTCTATAAAGTTTACTCCCAACGGCGGTGCGGTGGCGATCTACACAAATAAAAAAGAAGATTCCGATCTTATTCTGGTTAAGGATACCGGGGTGGGTATGACAAAAGAAGCCGCATCCAGACTGTTCAGAGTTGAACATATTCAGACAACTTTAGGCACTGAGAAAGAAAAAGGCAGCGGACTCGGGCTTTTGTTGTGCCTTGAGATGGTGGTGAAACACGGAGGCACAATAACTGTTGAGAGTGAGCCGGGAGAAGGCTCCACCTTTATGTTTACACTGCCTTTCAGCAGGGAAGGGAAAGCTTGAGATATAATACCGAAGTTGCTATCTCACCGGTAGAGTTAACCGAGTCAGGCAGAATTCTCTCCGAGGTGTCAAGAAAAATGAAAATCCCGGGGAATGAGATCAGCGGGATAAATATTGTCAAAAGGTCGCTTGATGCAAGAAGCAGAATACCTGTTTACCGGCTTTCCGTTGATATCTATGTAAATGAAACCCCTCCGGATATATTCAGTCCGGTAATATACACACCTGTTAAACCGGGTAAAAAAGTTATAATAGTCGGCTTTGGTCCTGCCGGTATGTTTGCCGCACTCAGGTTGATCGAAAAAGGGATTAAACCTGTAGTGATTGAGCGCGGCAGAGATGTAAGAGCAAGAAGACGTGATCTGAGGGCAATTCAGCAGGAACACACAGTTAATCCCGATTCAAATTACTGTTTCGGAGAAGGAGGTGCCGGCACCTATTCAGACGGTAAATTGTACACAAGGTCTGATAAAAGGGGAGATATAAAAAAAGTTCTCAATATTCTGGTGCAGCACGGAGCTCTTAAAGATATACTCATTGATGCGCATCCGCATATAGGATCAAATAAGCTCCCTAAAATTGTTCAGACGGTGAGGGAGACTGTTCTTAATGCAGGAGGTGAAATCCATTTTGAATCACGAGTTACCGATCTGATTTATAAAAACGGGAAGATCGGCGGAGTAATTGTCAATGGTTCGCAGGAATTTACGGCGGATGCAGTTATACTTGCAACCGGGCACTCGGCCCGGGATATTTATGAACTGCTCGATAGACGCGGAATACTGCTTGAAGCCAAGTCTTTTGCTATGGGTGTCAGAATTGAACACCCGCAGATGCTTATTGATGAAATTCGTTATCATAAAAATAAAACACCTGAACTCCCTGCGGCAAGCTATACAATGACCTGCCAGATTGATAACCGCGGGGTATATTCATTCTGCATGTGTCCGGGGGGTATAATAATACCTGCGTCAACTGCGGGGGATGAGCTTGTTCTTAACGGAATGTCTGTATCACGCCGGGATTCACCTTACGCAAATTCGGGTTTTGTTGTTGCTGTTGAGAAGGAGGATCTGATTCCCTGGGAAAAGCACGGGAAATTTTCAGGTCTGGAATATCAGAAGTTTATTGAATACAGGGCATTTGAGGCCGGTGGCAGAACACAGACCGCACCTGCTCAGAGAGTTACTGATTTTTTATCGGGGAGGCTCTCAGAAACCCTGCCCAAATCATCATACATACCGGGAATGATAAGTGCTGATCTTCATCAGGTTCTCACTCCCGGAATAGCAGGCAGGCTTGCAGGAGCGCTCAGAGTGTTTGATCAGAAAATGAAAGGTTATATTACATCAGAAGCGGTAATGCTTGCCACAGAGTCAAGAACATCATCTCCCGTAAGGATTCCGCGTGATAAAATCTCGTTCATGCATCCTCAGGCAGAAGGGCTTTTCCCATGCGGAGAGGGTGCCGGTTATGCCGGGGGTATAGTATCTGCCGCTGTTGACGGAGAAAACACCGCCAATGCCACGGCAGAATATTTAAGAGTCTGACTTTTTCTCTTTCAGCCCTATGCACGCTGAATTTTTATTGTTATACTTTTCAAAAAGTTTACACCAGACTGCCTGCTCTTTACGGCAGTCACCAACTATTTCTTTCCCGCTGAATGAGGCAAATCTGCAGAAATAATCACAATATTTCGGGTATTCAAAATTTTCAGGCTTTTTAGTATCGTTCATAGGTCATATTCTTGATTAGTTTAACACTGCGTAATTTTTTTTATTTAAATTTAAAGATTATTAAATTCTGATTATTCATAAAATTCCCGGCTGAAGAACATCAGATTGGATTCACGGGAAATTAGCTGGCAGACACAACCGGAAAAAATGAGCATATATAATCACCTTCTCGACGTAATTAAAAACAGAGGCGCAGCCTATCTGATTCTGATAGACCCGGATAAACTCAGCGAGGATAAACTCGCAGGGTTTGTAAAGTATTGTGAATCAGCAGGAGTTGACGGTTTCCTGATCGGGGGCAGCCTTCTTATACATGACGATGTTGAGGGGTATGTGAAGACTCTGAAAAAATATACATCCATCCCCGCCATAATTTTCCCCGGGGCAATAAATCAGGTGGTGAAAACGGCTGATGCTCTGCTGTATATTTCGATCATAAGCGGCAGAAACCCGGAGCACCTGATAGGGAAGCATGTACTTGCAGCACCCTTGATCAAAATGGCGGGTATAGAACCGATTTCATGCGGATATATGCTTATTGAATCGGGAGTGAGAACTACGGCAGAATATATCAGCGGCAGCATGCCGATACCCAGAAACAAGCCTGAAATTGCTGCTGCCACAGCCCTTGCGGCGGAATATATGGGGATGAAACTGATTTATCTTGAGGCCGGCTCAGGCGCTGATAATCATGTGCCGGCAGAAATGGTTAAAATGGTATCAGGAATGATCTCCGTTCCTCTTATAGTGGGCGGGGGGATAAGGAGTGCCAAATCTGCGGCTGAAATTGTAAAGGCGGGAGCAAAAATTATCGTAACGGGAAATCATTTTGAAAATGAAGACAACTGGCAGCTGATGCGTGACTTTGCAGCAGCGGTACATTATAAAGAAAGTATAACAATTTAATTTTATCAGAGGATTGATGAAAAATAAAGATTTTATTCTTAATTCACTTAAAGAGAGTTCTGAAACAAAAATTAAAATGATAGATGCATGTGCTGATGATATTCAGAAGGCAATAGATCTGCTGGTTGATTCTTTTGGAAAAGGAGCAAAACTCCTTTTATGCGGCAACGGAGGCAGTGCTGCAGATTGTCAGCATCTTGCAACGGAGTTTATGATCAGGCTTAATCATGAAATTAACAGACCGGCAATACCTGCAATAGCTCTTACAACAGATACTTCAAACCTCACGGCCGGCGGTAATGATATCGGGTTTGAAAATGTTTTTGCGAGAAATGTTCAGGGTCTTGGAAATCAGGGCGATGTTCTGCTTGCTGTATCAACCAGCGGGAACTCACCTAATGTTGTTAAGGCAGTTGAGATGGCCAGACACAAAGGAATGAAGGTGATTGGATTTCTTGGGGGTACAGGCGGCAAACTTAAGCCTCTTTGTGATGTTTCTATTGTAATACCAGTCTCTAATGTGCAAAGAATACAGGAAGGCCATATTACCGCAGGACATATAATATTTGAATCAGTTGAACTCAATATGTACGGAAATAGCTGATAATGAAAGAATTTAGCACAGAGCTTCTGGTTGCCGGCGGAGGCTGCGGCGGATTTGCTGCAGCTGTTCAGGCTGCAAGAATGGGTGTTAAGACTCTTCTTATAGAGGAAACCCCCTGGCTTGGCGGTATGATCACCTCTGCCGGGGTATCTGCATTTGACGGCAATAAATATGCCGTGGGCGGAGGAATCTACCTTGAGCTCCGGCGCAAAATTGAGCATTATTACGGCGGCGCTGATAAAACTTTCACGGGCTGGATTTCTCTGACCTGCTTTGAACCATCAGTAGGGGCAAAATTAATTCATGAAATTGCCGCTGCAGAAACAAATCTTACTGTCTGGTATAACACTAAACTTACCGGAGTCATTAAAGAAGGCAGCCGTATCATGGGATTGAAGGTGCTGCACGGGGATGAGGAAACAGAAATCACTGCTAAGATAACCGTTGAGGCCACAGAGTTTGGTGATGTGTTGCTGATGGGAGGAATATCCCACAGGTTTGGCAGGGATTCAAAGGCGGAATCTGGTGAGAACTCGGCTCCTGACGTTCATGATGACTTCATTCAGGATATAACATTCTGCGCCACACTTAAAAAATATGACGGTAAGGCGCCCGCAGTGCCTGCTTCAGCCAATTATGATGCAAACAGATTTATAAATTCGACCGATGTTCATTGCGATACAACTGACGAAGCATATCTCAATCATAAGCTTCATAGCTGGGAAAGTTTCATCACATACGCAGCTCTGCCAAATGATAAGTATCTTCTTAACTGGCCTTTCAGATCAAATGATTATCCTGCAACAAGAGATATCTATGATGATCCTTCCGGCAGGGCAGAACATTACCGTAAGGCAAAAGAACTGACTCTTGACTATGTTCATTACATCCAGACGAAGCTTGGCCATCCCGAGTGGGGAATTGCCACAGATGAATATCCCACTGAGGATAATCTCCCTTTTATTCCATATGTCAGAGAAGGAAGAAGGGGAAACGGAACATATTTTATGCTTGAAAATGATGTGGTGCCGGTTAACGGAAGCCACAGACCGCCGCTCAGAGCTGACGCAGTGGCGGTGGGTGATTATTTTCTTGATCATCACCACAGTCATGCATTCCTGTCTCCCGATAAAAGACTGATTGAAAATTATCCCGATAATGCCCCATTTCAGATTCCTCTCGGGTGTCTTGTCCCTGAAGAAACTGATGGCCTGGTTCTTTCAGAGAAGAACATATCAGTATCACATATCGTGAACGGATGCACCAGACTGCAGCCCTGTGTTGTTCTTACGGGTCAGGCAGGAGGTGCGCTCGCAGCACTTGCAGTAAAAAAAGGAATTGAACCCCGGGATATAAGTCACGTTGAAGTACAGGAGGAATTACTGAAAAGCGGTGCCCAGGTATTCCCGTACAAAGACTTTTATCCTGAAATGAAGGGATTTTACGAGGTTCAGAAACTGGCTCTTGCGGGAATTTATCACGATAATGAAACATTCACTTTTGAAGGTAATGAGATGGTTCAGGAGTCTGAAATTATCGGTGTTCTCAAAAAGGCTGAACTTGATGACTTTGTTAAGGAATTCAGCCCGGGAATAACCCGTCTTGAATTCTATATGACCATATTTAAACTAAAATTCAGTTAACATTAAAAATCCGGAAATTATTTTGAAATTGGTAACCCGCCGCTCATATTACGGATACGACCCTGATCTAATCAGGGATATATTTGACTGGGATATTGATAACTGGTGCAGAGCTCTTGAACTTTGGGAGAATGTTGAAATAGATTTCAAAGACAAGCTCACACTTACAGTGGGTGAACAGCACGGAGGGTTATCGCTATGGCTGGCACTAAAAGACGCTATAGTTTATTCAACCGATCTGAATGGTGTTTCTGCTGTGGCAAAAGAAATGCACAAGCGGTATAAGGTTACAGATAAAATCACCTATGATAACGCAGATTTCCTCAATCTTCATTATGATGATTGCTCATTTGACATCCTTGCATTTAAATCTGT
>CAYPMQ010000232.1:0-5598 GCA_964411625.1 uncultured Ignavibacteriaceae bacterium | reverse complement strand
CCCCGGCCCCCTGAACTTTTGCAGGAACAAGAATAATTTCAATAAGAGGGAAGCGTCTCTGAGCAGCCGCAATCATATCTCTGAATGCAGCACCGTCACGGCTGGTAACAATCCCGACTTTCTGAGGTATTTTTGGCAGCTTCCGTTTTCTTGCCTGATCAAATAATCCTTCCGCAAGCAGCTTCTTTTTCAGGGCCTCAAATGCAATCTGAAGATCTCCGACCCCGGCGTTTCTCATCTCCCTGACGTCAATCTGATAGTTTCCGCGAGGAGGATAAACTGTTATTTTCCCCCGCACAATAACTTTCATCCCATCCTGAGGTTTGAAAAAAACTTTCTTGTTATTGCTGCTCCACATTGAGCATGATATCTGGGAATCGGCGTCTTTGAGTGTGAAGTACCAGTGACCGGAGTAGTGATCTTTGAAATTAGAGAGTTCTCCCGTTACGAGAACATCATCAAATGAATCCTCAAGGAGATTTTTGATCTCAAAAGTTAACTGTGCTACAGTCCGGATATTCAGTTCGGGCATTTAATCTCAAAAATAGGGAAACTTAACGTCAATATAAGTCTTTAAAGGCAGAAATTGAAGAGGAGAAAGATGATTTCTCCCCCTCATTTTTTCAGAATTTTACGCTGAGGCCAAGGGTGGGAATTATTGGCAGCATAGAAGTTGGCTCAATACCTAGGGAGAGGTCATCTTCGACATAATAATCGTAACCTATTATGTTGGACCGGTTATACGCGTTAATGACATCTAGGTAAAAATCCCATTTTAAGCCCCAGAAATTTGCAAGTGCGGAAATTCTTATATCGAGTCTGTGATAGACCGGTTTGCGGCCGTTGAATTTTGAACCGTCACCAAAATCTATATCGTATGATACTTCCCGCACGCCCGGCTGAGTGAATGACTGTTTAGTTGCAATTGCCGGGGCATCAGGTTTAAGATCACCATCCGTATCAACCATTATGACTCTTGGCTTTATTCCGATCGGGAATGTATTCGGGAAACCGCTGCCATACTGCCAGCGAAGGCCTATGTTCCATACTTCATTGATGGCGTAATCAATAACAATATTTACCGTATGTCTCTGGTCAAATCTGAACGGGAGGGTTAAATTGTCCTCAACGCGGTCAGAAAAAGAAAGTGCATAAGAGATCCATCCGCTTATTTTCGAATTGGCATCCCTGTTCTTTTTGGCAACCAGAAATTCAAGACCGTATGATTCACCATAAGAATCATTTACCGGTATCTGGGTGATTGAATCACTGACTACTGCAACCGGCCTTGTCCAGCCCGATGGATAACGGGGATCCCTGCCGGGAATCTGTTCAGTATAATATTTGGTACCCTGTACTCTTTTGGGAACAATCAGGTTTGTAAAATCTTTGTAATAAGCTTCAACTCTCAGGTTCCATTCTGTTGAAAGCCATCTTTCAAGGCCAAGAACATAATGAACGGATTTTTCGGCTTCAAGATCTTTTGTGAATTTTTCCGAAAGATCAAAAAACACTCCCTGATCACGAAGTTTTTCATAACCGGGTGACTGGTAATATACACCCCACGATGCTCTTAGTGTTGTAAGGTTATCAAGGCCGTAAGATAAAGCTAGCCGCGGAGCAAAATATGATTTTTTCAGTATCTCGTAATTATCAAATCTCAATCCTGCAGTTGCGTAAAAGTTCTCAGAAAAATAGAACCTGTTCTGAGCAAAAGCCTTATATCTTTTATATGTTTTAACATCTGCGAGATCCGAAACAGCCGATCTGAAATTGGGGTTAGATGAAAATATGGCTTTCAGTTGATCATCGATCTCAAAATCAAACCTGATTGTGGTTGTGAAAAAATCCACTCCTCCGCCAAACTCGAAAAGATTATTTCCCCAAAAAAGTGCGCTCTTGTTTTCAATTGTCGTCTTTTCAAAGCGAAAGTCAGAAGTCACTTTGAAGTTGTATAGATATTGTCTCAGGGTGTCAATTCTGAAGTTTCCGTCATTGAAAGCCTCTCTGTTCAGCGAAGGATCAAGCACATCAGAATCAAAACCTGTATCGCCTGAATTTTTGTACCATGATACGGTAGTTTCTGAGAGAAAGCGGTTATCAGGCGCATACTGATAGGTGAATGCAGCCACGTCATTCCTGGTGACGTTATTCACGGAGATGCTGTCAGGTGTCCGTCTGTTTTTGCCGCTTACAATATTAACGCCGTCAGCAGAATAAATTCCCGTAAGAAGAAATTTGTGGCCTTTAAAAGGACCGAAGGTAAGTTTTGCCTGAAGGTCATAGAAACTCGGGAAAGCAACATTATCTTCTACAAGACCGTTATTTCTGGCAATCGGCTCAAGTATAAGGTCATAATAGGTTCTTCTTGAGTTCAGGAGCCAGCTTCCGCGTATGTTGAAAGGATTTTTTCCTTCAAGAATAACGTTCGCGTTTGTCACGGAGGCATTCACACTGCCTGTCAGGGATTTGTTGAGAGTTCCTTCACGGTTTGTGACATCAAGAACCGCAGAAAGTCTGTCACCATATTTTGAGGGAAATCCGCCGGTTATGAGGCTGATATCAGACACTGCATCCGGGTTGAACATGCTAATGAAGCCGTAAAGCCTGTAGGGATTGAAAATTTCAACATTATCAATGATTATCAGATTCTGATCGGGACCGCTGCCTCTTATGATCAGCTGTGAAGAAAAATCATTAGGTGCAAGGACTCCCGGAAGAGCCTGAAGTGTTCTGAGAACATCCTCACCCGCACCGGCAAGAATTTTTGCCCTGTCGGGATTCAGATCAATAATACTGGTTTCAGTTTCGGATGGTTTTCTTAAGTCTTTACCGAGAACCGTAATTTCACTTACCTTGATAGCCTCGGTTTCACTCATCATTACGGAAACTTCAACAGTTTTGCCGGCAGCCACATTCACATCCTGGAAAATCGTTTTATAGCCGACAAAGCTGAATCTGAGCCTTCTCTGACCTGCAGGAATACCCGCAATCCTGAATTTTCCGTTCAGATCTGTGCTTGCACCTATTGTTGTGCCTTCGACAAGTATGTTAACACCCGGAAGACTCCCGGCATTGCTTTTTACTTCACCGCTGACGTTCCCGGTCTGACTGTAGATAAATATCGGTAGTATTAAAAATAAAAACGCTGCTCTTATCATCATATAAATATTCCACTGCATAAATTCATAAATTTTTAACACAGCGCTTCAAAGAAAAATTCAAATTTCTTTTTCGTACCTCCAGAAAACTCTTGATACCTTTGAACCACAGTGGTGCATGTAAAAAGGGATCGGCCCGACCCAGGGAATAATAGCCTTCACGAAGCCCATTTCTCTGAGATCACGAAGGCATCTTTTGAGCAGAATCCCGCCGACGCCTTTACCCCGGAACTCGGGACCGGTGCCCATCGGGCCAAACCATCCGGTACCAATATTGTTGCATTCATAGGCAGAAAAAGCCCTGACTTTTCCGTCAATTCTGGCGATGTGAAGTGAAACGGGGTCGTTCCTGAATGCAGTTTCAACCTCTCCGTGCCATGCTTTCCAGGTTGAATCTATCCAGTCAAGGATTTCGGCTTTTTCAGACTGCTCCGCTCTTCTTATCTTAATGTTAGCATTTTCAAGCTCTTTTTCCTCGCGGGCAGTGTCAAAATCCCGAATAGTAAGATCCGCACTGAGGTTAGACGTGTCATTAAACTTTTTGTAACCGTTTCTTTCAAAAAATGCCACAGCTTCAGTGTAAAAGGGATCAACTCCAGGCATATAATAGTTTGACCATGATTCGAACAGTCTTACTTTATTAACACCCATATATTTGAACTTCTCCTCAACTGACCTGAGCAGTGATGTTCCGATTCCTTTTCTTCGGTGATTGAAATCAACCGCAAACAATTTGATGTAACCCATGGGGCCGTCATCCCGCTGTCTTATAACACCCATGATGAATGCTGCAATATTCTGATTATCGTCAATAATCACTTCTGTAAGGCCGGGAGAAAAATCAGGATCTCCGAAAGTCTTCTCATTTAGGAGGAAATCGGGCATAATATCACGCTCCATATTACTGCGCAGCATTTTTGCAGCGGCAGGGAGCATTTCAACAGTAAATTGTAAGTTTTTCATGGTTTATCAGAGTTCGTAAGTGAAAAAAAATGACTGCAATCCCAGGTAAATTTCACCGTAGTTTCTTGTGCCTGAAGCCGGGAACCAGTTATATCTTGTTTTCAGATTTAATGTGAAAGTGTTTGAGACGGAAACTAGCCCGATATTAAATTCAGGGCTTACTCCGTTCAGACCGAGAAAATTGGTTGAGTAATTTAATCCGGGTGATATGTAACTCAGAACAGGTATTTCAATGATATGTTTATAACCTGCTCTTAAAAGATTTTTAGGGAAAACTTCCGGAGTGTGCGTGTACTCCAGAGAAAAATATCCCGTCGGGAAATTATAACCGCCGAGATAGTAAGCAAGCAGCGGGAAATCCTTGGTAAATGATATTTTCCCTTCGGCATCATTAAAAGCCATTCCGATTGAGGGTGTCAGGAATATCAGCCCCCCCGTAAGACAACTTAAAAAATATGATGATCCGCCTTTAATTTCTGGTTCGTAAGGAAGTTTTACTTCAATAAGATCGCTCTGTGACTCTCTGCCATCAGAGGCAGTTGTAAATATTCTGCACCTTAAGATTGAGTCACTGAAAGAATACTCCGAAAGATTTACCAGCGCAGAGTGTGTTTCAGTTAGGGTATCAGATACTGATACCTTAAATTTTGAATCAATAATGAGTCTGGATTTGGCAGCTTCGCTTGTATAAAAAAACAATTTAAGAGTATCTTCATTTTCAGGCGCAACGTAAGCCTCGATAATATATACTTCGACAGAATCCTGAGCCTTAAGTGCAGAATAAAAAGGAGATAAAAAAATCAGCGGAAGCAGTGATAAGAATAATTTCATGTAGTTCCCGGGAAAAATCAGACAAAAGTATAACAAAAATACTGAATAAAGGGCTAATAAATGCTTTATTATCTAAAATTTGATAATGTTAAAAAAGTCATTTTTCATTTTTGAGAAGCAAAAAAGCGTTATCGGGTAAAATATGCGCAATTTTAACAGGGTTAAAGATTAGTTCCCTTTGGCACGATTTTGGATAATAAACTTCTGAATATATTTATGGTAAGATGAAGAATATACTTTTTTACAGTCCTGATCTCAGTATGTGTGCCAGTTGGGTAATGTTGCTCTATGAAAGGTATGCCGTAACAACGACCACTAAATTTGAGAATATTAAAAACATTCTTTCGTCAAATGATTTTGATATGGTAGTTTTTGATGCGGAACCCAATAACAGACTGGAAGAACTGATCAATGAATTTGACTCTGAGGGGAGGCGTGTATCAGTTATACTGACCTACGTTTTTACCAACGATATAAAATTCATTGAAAATAAAATCAGGTCAAAAGTTGAAGGAATCTTTTATAAACCTATTGATTTATCAGAAGTAACAAAGAAGATAGATATCCTGCTGGGTGAACCGGTTTAATGTTTTGAGCTTTATTGAACAGCTTAACTAAAGGCAGGGAAATTCCTTATTGGTTT
>CAYPMQ010000231.1:0-5624 GCA_964411625.1 uncultured Ignavibacteriaceae bacterium | reverse complement strand
GACAAGGAAGAATCACAGTATGTAAGGGTTCTCGCCGAAAACCTTAACAAAATGCTGGGTCTCTCCGGTGAAATTAAAATCAAGACCCGTTTCAGCAAACCGTTCTATGACTCTATGGTTAGCCTGAAATCATATTTTCATGAACTTATCAAACAGATTGAGCAGATGCGCAGCATCACTGAGGATAAGGAGATCTTCAATCATCTTTATCCGAGGTTTGAAGAAGCGGCTTATATTTTTGAAAGAATCGATAACCTTCTTGAGAGTAACATCGTAAGGTACGATCAGTATTCAAGGAATCTTGAGCAGCTTGCCGAAACAATGAATAACGAGGTGATTCTCAGTAAAATGAGACCTTTTGCCGAGGTTACTCACGGGCTGCCCAGAATGATAAGGGATCTCTGCAAGCGCCTTGAGAAAAAAGTGGATTTTGAAATAATAGGCAGCGGTACGAAAGTTGACCGTGATATTCTTGAAAAACTTGAGTCACCCCTCTCCCATCTTATTGCAAACGCGATAGATCACGGGGTTGAGACTCCCGATCTGAGAATCCTGAGAGGAAAACCGGAAAAAGGAAAAGTCACACTGGAGGCCGCCCACAGAGGCGGAATGCTTCATATAACAATTAAAGATGACGGCAAGGGAGTTAACAAGACCTCTATGCGGAAAAAAATTGTTGAGAGAGGTTACACCAATGCCGATATAGCCTCGAGGCTGACAGATCAGGAAGTGCTTGATTTTCTTTTCCTGCCGGGTTTTTCAACAAGCGGCGAAGTTACCGAGGTATCGGGCAGAGGTGTCGGGCTGGATATAGTTCAAACACTTGCTCATCAGCTTGGCGGATCAGTGCGGGTTGAGTCGGAAGAAAACACCGGTACAACATTCATACTTCAGCTTCCCATAACCCTTTCGGTGATAAAAGGGCTTATTGTAAGCGTTCATGAAGAAAAATATGCCATCCCGCTTGCCAGAATAGAGCGGATCTTATCCGTTGAAAAAAATCAGATATCCAACGCTGAAGACAGACAGTACTACCGTTACCTGAATGAGAACATCGGAATAATCGAGGCATCGCAGGTGCTTCAGCTTCCTTATGAAAGCCACCTCAGGGATGCTCTTAAATTGCTCATTCTGAACGACGGCATAAGTAAGATCGGGCTTGTGGTTGATTCAATACAGGGGGAAAGAGACCTCGTTGTAATGCCCCTTGATCAGAGACTTCGTAAGATTCCGAATGTAAGTGCCGGCTCTATTACCGAAGATGGCAGCATTGCATTGATTCTTGATGCGGATGATATAGTAAAATCAATTAATAATCTTGTTAAAAACAAGCGTCCGCAGAAAATCACCTTTGAGAAAAAATCAAAGAAAAAGAGGACAAAACGGATTCTCGTTGTTGATGACTCGCTCACGGTTCGTGAAGTTGAACGCCGGCTGCTTGAGAATGCCGGTTATGAAGTTACAGCGGCGGTTGACGGCCTTGACGGTTATAACACACTGCAGAAAAATCATTTTGATCTGGTGATTACTGATGTGGATATGCCCAGGATGAACGGTATCCGGTTTGTGGAAAAGATCAGATCAGAGGTAAAATACAAAGAAATCCCTGTAATGATAGTTTCATATAAAGACAGGGAGGAGGACAGAATCAACGGACTGCGAGCCGGGGCAAACTACTACCTTACAAAAAGCAGTTTTCATGACGAAAGTCTGATTGCTGCGGTTAAAGATCTTATCGGGGAACCGTAATGAAAATAGCAATAGTGAATGATCTTAAAATTGCTCTGGAATCAATTAAAAGAGTAGTGCAGAGCAACCCTGATTATGAGATTATCTGGACTGCCGAAAACGGTGAAGAAGCCGTGACCCATGCGGCAACGGTTAAGCCCGATCTCATCCTGATGGATCTCATTATGCCCGTTATGAACGGTGTTAAAGCCACCGAAGAGATCATGAAAAAATCACCGACTGCGATTCTTATAGTAACAGCATCCGTGGGAATGAATTCCGCCATGGTTTTTGATGCAATGGGGCACGGAGCCCTTGATGCCGTCTCCACTCCCACAATGGAATCTCCCGGTCAGATAAAAGGGGGTGAGGCGCTTCTGAAAAAGATAGCCACACTTGAAAAGCTTTTTACAGATAAAAATAAAACAGTCACGAAGAGTGATTTTTCTGCGGTAGCCGCCGCCGATAAATTCCTTCTGATTGGCTCTTCAACAGGCGGGCCCAAAGCACTTTCAGTAATTCTGTCATCGTTAAAGCCCGATCCTCAACTTTCTATTACAATAATTCAGCACGTTGATGCTAAATTTGCCGGGGAACTTGCGGTATGGCTGACAGGCCAGACAGGACATAATGTAAAAATTGCCGCAGAGGGAGAAACCCCGGGGGGTGGATTGGTCTATCTGGCAGGTAAAGATGACCATCTGCTTCTTGATGCGCTCGGCAGGTTTTATTATTCTCCTGAACCGGTGGAATACCCTTACCGGCCATCAGTTGACGTATTTTTTAACAGCGCGATTGCAAACAGCAGAATGAAAGGGGTGGCAGTTCTTCTTACCGGAATGGGAAGGGACGGAGGAGAAGGTCTTCTGAACCTGAAAAAAGCGGGCTGGTACACTATTGCGCAGGATGAAAAAACATCTGTTGTTTACGGAATGCCCAAAGCTGCAGCCGAACTTGGGGCTGCCATAAGGATTCTTCCGCTGGAACAGATATCAAAAGAAATTTCAAAACAGTTTTATAACGGAATAAATTAAGATGTTAATTCAGCACAAAAATATTTCAGAGTATCTGAGCGGATATAAGATTAAGGTTCTTCTTATTGACGATCAGGCTATAGTAGGAAAATCTGTGGAAATGATGCTCGCTGCCGAAAAGGATATTGAGTTTCACTTTTGCCAGGATCCCACAAAAGCACTCTCAGTTGCTTCTGAAATAGAACCTACAGTAATTCTTCAGGATCTTGTGATGCCTGATATTGAAGGTATCACCCTGGTAAAGTTTTTCAGGAGTCATCCAAAGCTGAAGGATACTCCCCTGATAGTTCTTTCCTCAAAGGAAGAGGCACTAACCAAAGCTGAAGCTTTTGCCAAAGGAGCCAATGACTATCTTGTCAAACTGCCTGACAAAATTGAACTGATTGCAAGAATAAGATACCACTCTGCCGGCTATATTGCACTGCTTCAGAGAAATGAAATGTATCAGGCGCTTCTTAAAAGTAAAGAGGCCCTGGCAAATGAACTTGCACGTGCGGCACATTATGTTGAATCTCTTCTGCCGCCTCCTTTAACATCAGGTGAAATCACCACAGAGTGGAAATTTGTGCCCTCTGCCGATCTGGGAGGTGATTCATTTGGCTATCACTGGATCGATAAAGACCATTTTGCAATGTACCTTCTCGATGTCTGCGATCATGGAGTGGGGCCCGCCTTGCTCTCCGTATCTGCGCTTAATGTACTCCGCTCGCAAACTCTGCCCAATACAGATTTCAGAGAACCGGATCAGGTACTGAAGGCATTAAATGTCACGTTCGAGATGGAAAAGCAGAATAATCTCTACTTTACCCTATGGTACGGCGTATTCAACAAAGAAAGCCGCGAACTTAAATACGGCAGCGCAGGACATCCGCCCGCCCTACTGTATGCTCAGGGAGCTGAACCTCAGCAGCTCATAACAAAAAACCTGATATTGGGTCATCTTCCCAATTATAATTATAAAATGGCTTCTGCAACGGTGCCCCCCGGCTCGGTGATGTTCATATTCTCCGACGGCGCTTATGAAATTGAAAGAGAACCCGGAAAAATGTATTCACTTGACGAGCTGAGCATTTACCTTAAGGATAATCTTTCAGATCCTGCCCTGCTTAATAATCTTTTTGACTATCTTCAGGATATGGACCCGGATAACAACCTGGATGATGATTTTTCAATATTAAAACTAAATTTCGCTTAAAAAGAATGACTTACAGATTCCTCTTAATTTTTTTAATATTTCCGCTCACCCTTTGGGCTCAGTATCTGCCTAAGGGACTTACACCCGCAGAAGAACTGCTGATGAAAAATTATGTTCCCCCTGTTTCACCTGATGCTTTTGTATCTCCGCCGCACGCACCCGTCAGAACAATGGCTGAGTGGGAGGAGCTCGAAGGTATTATTATAACTTGGACCTCCTATCAGAGCATACTCCGCCAGATTGTTGATTACGCTCAGGATGAAGGTACGGTCTGGATTGTCTGCTCAGACTCAAACAGCGTGAAAAATTATCTGACTCAGGGAAGTGTGCCTCTAACGAATCTTAAATTTATCATTGCAAGCTTTAACAGCATCTGGGTGAGAGATTACGGCCCCTGGACAATCTACAACAAAAATAACGACAGCACATATCTTGTTGACTGGGTTTATAACCGCCCCAGACCTCTTGATGACCAGATTCCCGTGGTATTTGGAAATTACAGGAATTATCCCGTGTACCAGACCACCACTTCTCCGAACAGACTTGTTGCAACAGGCGGCAACTTTATGGTTGATGGTCTTGGAACCGCTTTTTCTTCAAGACTCATTGTTGATGAAAATCCTGCATCAACTGAAGCACAGATAGATACAATACTGAAAAAATATATGGGAATTAACCGTTACATCAAGATGACCAATCTCCCTTATGACGGAATTCACCATATTGATATGCATATGAAGCTGCTTGATGAGGAAACGATTCTGGTTGGTCTTTACCCGACGGGAATCTCAGACGGACCTCAGATTGAGGCAAATATCAGCTATGTTCAGAACAATTTCCTGACTCCCTCAGGTAAAAGATACCGTCTGGTGAGAGTTGTCATGCCTCCCGATGCATCCGGTTTCTACCCGAGCAGCGGCGGAGATTACAGAACATTCACGAACTCTGTATTTGTTAACAAAACTATCATTGTACCCACCTATGCCCGGCAATATGACACTACAGCTCTCAGAATATACGGTGAAGCACTTCCGGGATACAGAGTAGTTGGCATTAACAGCAATCAGATAATTCCCGCAAGCGGCGCAATTCACTGCATTACAAAGGAAATAGGTGTTAAAGATCCTGTTCATATAATACATTTCCCGCTGAGAGATACTGTGCCCGTTGCCTCGTCAGACGGCATTCCCGTTGATGTAAGGGTGAACACAGTTAAAACAATTACGGGTGTTGTGCTTAATTACAGGATTAACAACGGAAATTTCATTCAGACTGCGATGCTCCCGGCAGGTGAAAATTCGTACCGCGGGTTTATCACGGGAGTGAACAGCAATGATCTGGTTAAATATTATATCACGGTTAACACCTCAGACCGCAGTATTAATAAACCTCTGCCCGGTGAAGCAGGTGCTTACACTTTCAGGGCGGGGGCAGTTCTCCCTGTTGAACTATCATTATTTGAATCATCCGTTTCGGGAAGCACCGTCACTCTTAACTGGTCAACTGCAAGTGAACTTAATAATAAAGGATTTGAAATTCAGAGAAGACAGGTCTGGAGCCTTCAGGATTTTTCGGCAATCGGATTTATACAGGGGAAAGGCACAACGGTAAATGTCAGCAGCTATTCATTCATGTATATTCCTTCGGGGTCGGGATTGTATGAATAC
>CAYPMQ010000230.1:0-5698 GCA_964411625.1 uncultured Ignavibacteriaceae bacterium | reverse complement strand
CTTCCGATTACCCCGTTTCAGGCACAATCGGGATAGAGGGGAAAAAAGTATCGTATTACTTTGAAAAGGTATATTCAGGCAAAGGAGAATATAAATTCCTGATAAAAAGTGATTATTCCGGTCTCACAGGATATTTTACCTGTTATGATCCTGTTCAAAAAGATTCCGTCAAAATTCAGCTTAAGAACGAAGGAGAATTTATCTCCGGCGTATTTCCTGAACAAAAGGCTGAAACTCTCCTCGCATATAAAGTCTTCCTGCAGGCAGGCAACAGGGTATATCAGGTGCCTCCCGGTATCACTATGGAGACTAAGTTCTACAACAATTTCCCTGTTTATCTGGCAGTTCTGTACTATATAATAATCCTCGGCGGTATTCTCTTTGCAGTAAGATCTGCGCTTGAGGCATTCAATCCGAAACCGCACTTAAGAAGATTTACAATTTTAACAGGAATATTTTTTGTGCTTTTCGGTTTTTTCATGGAGCCGCTGAAGAATTATTACCTGCTGGGAGGAGGACCCGGAAAAGTTCTTTCACCTCTGCAAATGTTTGATTTTGTAAGCGCTGCTCTTCCGCTGATCTGGTTTGCTGCACTGCCGATGCTCTCATTCTTTAAAAGAAGGGATGTTGTTGTTATAGCCGCAGGAGTTCTGACTCTCGTTATTTACGTGGTTTTCGGATAAGCATGTAACATGACCTCTCATAGATAGCTTACCGCAAGACGAAGAGGGGTGCTGACCAATCCGGTACCGGCCCTCAAAATGATGGGGCATTTTCCCGAAAGTGGTGAAGATTCAGAAACTTGTGCTGATATCGGAAGGCAGAGTTATTAAGCCGGCATCTTTCCAATCTATTAATCAGCCGGAATTTGGCGGTGGCAATATAAAACATTTTTTATATCCTGAATGTAAATTCAGGCAATTATATTAAGCAGTACATTGCTGCACCTGAGACTTGTTAATCTGCTGAATAAAGAATTGTAAGGCGTTCAGTTAAAGATCCCGCTGCCGGAAGCAGATACATCATTGTT
Source organism: uncultured Ignavibacteriaceae bacterium (assembly GCA_964411625.1). GTDB lineage: Bacteria > Bacteroidota > Ignavibacteria > Ignavibacteriales > Ignavibacteriaceae > JABWCA01. The sequence continues at coordinate 4,668 of CAYPMQ010000230.1, read as the reverse complement.
TTTTCAGCAGCGGGATTTTTTAATCAGATCTGCTCCATATCGAATGATTAAAGACTATTAAGAATCTGCATGACATGATAAATCGGACTTCCGGGTTGTCCCGGTTTATTAACTGCATAATGATCGCAGTTACTGATTGAATATACTGCCGTTATTCCGTTCGCTGCTGAGTTAAAGGGCACTATTCCGTCATTTCTCGGGTGATCTTTCCACAAGAGATTGCTCGTAATCTTGAGAGTAAAGTCATAATCGTGATCCCAGACCCAGTAGGGTATAAAAAGCACATACTGATACCTGCCTCTCATTTCGCCGATGATATTGTAAGTAGTGTTCTCGTAATAGGAGGGAGGTATTGAAGTTTTCAGATAATTGATAAATCCTGAACCCGGTTCAAGATCTCCGCCGATCCCGCCGGCAAAAAATGTAAGAACTCTTGAGATTGCCGCCACAGGGGTTCCGTCATGGGGTGTCCCCAGAAATATATTCTTCTCCGGCCTTCCCCCTAACGCTATATATCCTCTCGCTAACAGCCCCCCCATACTGTGCGCCATGATTACGGGATTATTGAATCCTGCATTCTGTAGTGTGTTTTTTAGTTCGTTACTCAGCACATAAAGGCTCTTTTTCCAGTCGTACTGATATGTGTAAACGGAGAATTTGTCCCCTGCATTGTATCTGTCTCTGAGTGATTCAATCATATTATTCCAGGTTGAGGCATCGCTCCCAAAGCCGTGAATCAGGATCAGCGGCTTACCGATGCCGAATCTGTACACCAGCTCAGGGCCGGAGCTGAGAGCAGATTCCTTTTTAAGCGTTATCCTGAAACCTTTTCCGGCCTTTGAGAGAGATGAATCTTCTATGCCAAACTCTTTCAGCGGAGTGAAGATCACTGTACCCGTGTCAAGATCATCGGCAGACCATTTCAGTACAAGGAGCGAGTGATTATTATGCCACATCTGATAGCCGGAAAATCTTACATTCAGGGTATCCGCCAAAAGAAGCGAAAAACTGATTGAGTCCTGCGTTAAGACAGGATAAAAATCATGCTCGGCAACGTTTTCATCATAAGCTATTATAAAATTTCCGTGTGGCCCGGCAGAGCCCTTTTTAATTTCCATAAAAAATGAAATCTGCGGCAGCGAATCAGTTACCCCGTCATTATTTGCATCGGTTTCATGGCCTTCCCACATTCCTTCATATTTTGCCTGAACCGTAAGGGGTGATACCGGGTTATCTGAATCATTCTGCCCGCAGCCGGCAAAAATGAGAAAAATTAAAAAAGGCATTATTTTACAAACTGATCTCATGATACTCTCATGGTTTGTTGAAAAACATTACTTATAGTGAATTTTTAAGGCGGGATGAGGGGGCAGAAAGTTTTTCTGCCCCAAAATATTAATAAGCTTTCACAAGCTGAGCATTTCTGTAATAATGCAGAAGGATTTCATCAAACATAAAGCCCTTTTCTGCCATAACTGCCGCGCCTATCTGACAGAGACCCACGCCGTGGCCCCAGCCTGCTCCTTTGAGAAGAAACCTTCCCGGGATACCCTCTTTAACATCCAGCTTTTTAACGTAAAAAGCAGAGCTGTAAAGATGGGATTCAGATAAAAGCCTCCTGATTTCAAGTTCTTTGCCAATGGTCATCGTTTTAATTTTACCGATAATTTTCAGCTCGATAATCCTCGCGGAAGGGCCTCTCTTAATAGGAATCATATCGGTGATTTCGCCAAAATCAATTCCCGATTTTTTGATGATGAGAGCTCTGAGCTGCTCATTAGTGTATTCAACCTGCCATCGGTAGAAATCGGTTGTTTCCTGGTCAAAATGAGGCAGCACCTGTGAAAGGATCTTTTTATCAGTAGTATTGCAGTATGCAGGCGGTTCTGAATCCAGCCATTTGGCAACATTTCTCTCATCGGTAAAATCAAAATTATAACCGTCAGGTTCAAATTTGTAATCTATCACAGATATCAGATAGGGGAAGGGTGTGTTTTCCCAGACATTTTCAAATGGCTCGGTAATTCCCCCGCAAGATTTGTAATAGCGTGCATCGCAGATTTCATCCCCGTATTTCAGAACCAGGCCTCGGGTTTCTTTTACCGCATTATCAGCTGATTCGGTAAAGATTTTCGTGATTCCCTGATACCTCTGGCAATGATCATCTGCACATACATCAAACAGATTATGATCCTCACGGTCATACCATTTTATTCTCGTCTCTTCAGTGATTGTAAAACCGGGATCCTTTTTCTGTTCATCAGTCAGCTGTTTTGATTTTTCAATCTGTGAGAGAACCCAGCTTCTTGAAATCACCGAGTGGGCTTTCAGAAGATTTATGTTGCTTCTCGCATTCATCTCTGATGATATTACGCTTCTGAGATATTCCTCAATATTGATAAGATTTATGGCCCAGATGCTTTCATCTTCAATCGAAAATCTCAGAGAGCCTTTAAAACTTTGCTTTTCTTTCCGCTCCCAGTGAAACTGGATCCCGATTATAACATCTTTGATTGTGAAATGCTCTATATCAGCTGACGAAGGATTTATAACCAGATTGTCACTGAAAGTAAACTCACCGGATTTTCCGCTGACCTTAATTTCATTGCCCGAAACGGAGAATAAATAATTTCCGCTCAGAAGCTTATCCCCTTCTTCGGTGAAGTAATCACCGTAAAATATTACATTTATCTGTTTTGCTTTCAGTACCCCGACACTTAGTACCGGTTCTGTCATATCTGCTCCATAAAAATTTTAGACCGAATCATTAAAATAGGAATAGATTCATTAATTCATATAATTGTAACATGCAGAAAGCTAAAAAACATCAGCAAAGAACCTCTTTCGTCATTTTTGAAAACCTTTTATCATCTTTATATGTTTTTGAATTATGAGGGGTGAAATTCAAACGGCAAAATTATTATTTTAAAGTATTTCAATCCGGAAAAGTAAGAATGAACAAGACAGTAAATATTATCGGTTTCCCGATGGACCTGGGTGCAGGCCGGCGCGGTGTTGATATGGGCACCTCTGCTTTAAGGATTGCTAACCTCGCAGGCAAACTTGAGCAGCTCGGATATAATGTCGTTGATTCAGGTGACATTGATATCGAGATGCAGGAAACCTCCGATCTCGGTAATCAGAAACTCAAATACCTTGAAGAGATCAGAAAGACTTCATTACTGCTGGCTGATAAAGTGGAGAAAGCTCTTGAACAGGATCACTTCCCGCTTTGTATAGGCGGAGATCATTCAATGGCAATAGGAACGTTAGCCGGCATTTCATCTTACTGCAGAAAAAGAGATCTCAGTCTTGGCGTTGTATGGATTGATGCCCATACGGATATGAACACTCCCGAAACAACCCCCTCGGGTAACATTCACGGTATGTCGCTTGCAGTGGCAATCGGCATTGGTGATCAAAGCCTCGTTGATCTTTATCTCCCCGGTAAAAAAGTAAATCCGAAAGACGTTGTCGTTATAGGTGCAAGGAGTATTGATCCCGGAGAAAAGCTCAATATCAAAAACAGCGGAATAACGGTTTACACAATGACCGATGTTGACAAACTCGGAATTCTGAGGATCATCTCAAGAGTGCTTAAACAGTTCAGAGATAAGGTTGATCACATTCACGTCAGTTTTGATGTTGACAGCGTTGATCCTGTTCTTGCTCCGGGTGTGGGTACTCCCGTTCCCGGGGGACTCAGCTACAGAGAAGCGCATCTCCTTATGGAAACAATTGCTGAATGCGGTTGTATGTCATCGCTTGAAATAACCGAAGTTAATCCTATTCTTGATATTCAGAATAAGAGCGCAGAATTTGCGGTTGATCTGGTTGCTTCAAGTATGGGTATGAAAATATTATAGTCCGGATACGATGAATTATTTAAAAGAATTTGCAATTTATGCAGGGCTGATGTTCGGGATCACGATGATCCTCAAGTTCTTCGGGATCCTGAATATCACATTTACCTTTATTTTTTCTTTTCTCTTCATTGTGATCGGACTGGCAACAGTTTACTTCCGGTTCGGGAAAAAAGACAAACCTGCCATCGTAATAGGTACGATAATATTCCTGCTTGGTGTTTTAAATAATCTGAATGAGCACTTTTTCCTTATGTCAATTTCGCAGCTCTATCTGCCTGCTTCTCTCTATATAATCGGGATAGTTGTTCTGATGCTGTTTATCGAAGAACCCAAAAAGATTTCTTATCTGTTTCTCTCACTCTTTTTCATAAGCGTTCCGTTCTTTATACTGAGTAACCGCGGTGGTATAAGGTTTGACAGCATTATGGATGCCACACTTATGGTATTTTCTAAATACTGGCTTATTTTCCTGCTTGCTGTTATCTCAATTTTTTTCCTTGTTTTCCAGAACAATCTCAAGGTGGAAGAGAAAAAAGAAGACGGCGTGAAGGATGACGGTGTTAAACCATTCGAGATTTTTGAATCTGATCCCGAGCCGGGTGATAAAGATTCAGGCAGAATTCACGTTAATCCGGTTGAGGAAAGTGACACCAAAAAAGAATAATGATTATTTACTGATGTTCTCTTAAATGAATTTACACACCCCCTTTTTTAGTTCCCGCCATTCACCCATAAAAGTTGACCGATCAAAATTATTTTTTCTGAAAATCAGCGAATCTCCTTTATCTTTAATGATACAGAA
>CAYPMQ010000229.1:0-5744 GCA_964411625.1 uncultured Ignavibacteriaceae bacterium | reverse complement strand
CGGCTATAGATGGTTAACAGTAGTGCAATTATGCGGGTGAAGGTGGTTACGCAGGAGTTTTTGGTATAGACACAATGCTTGCATCTCCAATGCTTTTGTCTAAAATGTTTTTTTCTCGTATTGTCGTTTAATTACGGAAATCTCCTACAGAGATGATTCCCTGATTCCCGGAAATATGCTGCAGACGGGAATCTCCTACAGAGATAAGGAAGTAAACTTCTGATACTATAATCTGAATCCTGCATTCTGCTTCCTGTTCCGCCGAAGGCGGATTGATTTTTTGGTTAAAACCGACGGCAATAAATATCTAACATATTATAAAAAAACAGTTACAGCATTTACATCTATTGCCGTTGACTTCAGTCAACGGTTTGAAAGGCTGCCAAACCCCCCGGCTTTAGCCGCATTTTTTCTGCATGGCAATAAAATTAAAACCTCCGGGGTTACCCAGCCCGGGTGTGCCGGAATTGGCATGTGCGTGCAGAATACACATAGAACCCCGGAGGTTGGCACTGTTGGTGCAACCTATGATTTTTTCCTGCTGCAAACCATTAAATAATCCTTTCAGGCAGCCAGACAGAATCAGGCTGAAGCCCGATATACCGGCAGCATAAATGCGTTTTGTACATTTATAAAATTATCCGCATGAATCCGATTCATCCGAACGATCCGCGTTTCTGATGTTATGCTGCAACCACGCACGAAGCACAATAAACGAAAAACTCCCTCACTCGCCAACAACCTGGAAGCTGGAGAGGTTAAGAACCTCAGATTCTGTTGTGAATTCATCAGGCTGCCAGGCGCGCACATGAATCTGCGGTTTGAGTTCATCACGGAAATCTATCATAAGGAAGAGGTAACCGGTATCAGAGTAGTTATCCTGAAACCATTTCTGTTTGAGTGTAACTCCGTAGAGATATTCAATTTTCCTGTGCCGTGAAAGCTCTATCTTTTCAAACTCACAATAGATTTTTTTATTATACTCAAAACCTTTCCGGAGCCTGTCTATGTACTCGGTTTTATTCAGCTTGATGAGTTCAACGGTCTGTTTGCCAAGGTTTTTTTCCGCAAAAGTCTGGCTTGTGGGTGAGTTCTGAACAACCACCCCAAGAATGATGAGTGCATTATCTGAGAAAACGCTTTCGATGTAATTAATATCCTTTCGGTTATAGGCAGTGCGGTAATCTTCAATGAAACTTAAAATCATCTGCCGGCGGCGGAGATCGGTGACATCAACCGAGTTTTCAAGCAGGGCAGAGTAGCGCTGGTTTTCAAGCCCGAAAAAAAGGTCATGAATCTGACCTGTCTGACTGAACACAATCACCCCCTCCTCAGAAGAACTAATGCCGTCATTAGAGATGACATTAAGAGGTATCCCTCTGATTTCTGAGGCACCGAGCGGCAGTTTTACGACATTAAGTTCAAGTGATGTTGCCGAACAGTATATTTTATTGTTCTTCAGAAGGGTTTTGATTTTAACCATTCCCTGAGCCGAAAGGTTTATGCCGCCGAGTTTAGCCTCTTTGCCCGTGAAGTGGTTATCATTCAGAGCATTGATGAGTGCCGAGGCTGTTTCACCGTAACCGGGATATGTACTGCTGTTTTTAATGCTGATTTTTGTTATAGTCTGGCCGTAAGTGAGAAGGCTCAGAAACAGAATGATAAATAAAGTCATGTATTTCATTTTTGTAAAAGCAGTATCCATATTTTTGCAAATCCTTTGAATTTTACATCATCATGCGTTGTAAGGGTGTCAGATAAAAGATCTCTGCGGCTCCCTGAAACCGAAGGAGAAAGAAAAGCCGTCATTACCCTTGCAGAGGGATCAATCATTGCCACATGGCAGAGATCGGGGTTTCTGAAGTCTTTTTTATTGCCGAAGGAGATAATACCCGCGGCTGATTTTGCATTCAGAAAGCTGATTATCTCTTCATATCCTCTGAGTGACGTAATCTCAGACTCAAAACTTTTAGCCGCACTGCCGTTATGAGCAGGAGGTACGGTTTTAGTTTCCTCCTTTGCCGGCGGCGGCGCATTATAAGTGTTTTTATTCTCCTCAGTCTTAACAGGAGGAGTGTTTACAATCACCTTATCCTTCTCACCGCTGATCAGCTTTGTTGTTGTCAGAATGGCAGAATTGTTTACTGTGAGTTTTACGGTGAACTGCTTACCGGCAGGTCTGTAAGAGGGTCTGGGATCATCAGAAGAAGCAGCACCGCCTTCAAATTCCCATCTGAGTGAAGCCACGCTTATGCCATTGATTACGGGGGTAAAAACATAATCTCCCGCCGAGGTGATCATGTAAGAAAAATCTGCGCCGGTATATTCCGAGAAATCAACCCTGAGATCACGCCGCACCGATATCCCGAAACTACGGTGAAGGCTATAAAAGTCATTGTTTTTGGGTACATAAGGTGCGAGGGATATTTTCATGTTTTCGACAGCGTCAGAAGGAAGCCCGTCATAAAAGAAGGAAGCCTTGCCTCCGCTTAGGGGTATCTCTGCGCTTCCCGGCTGAGAAGAGGTGAAATAAATATCAGCGGGCTTGCTTCCCGGGGTGCCGTAGCTGAATCTTATTTCAAAGACTGCATTTTCACCGCTTCTTTTTTCAGCTTTCACATCCTTGAGCTGAATACCGGAAAGGAGTGAGGTTATGTTATTCTTTATTTCAAGTGCCAGGTTGGGTAACAAAGTTATACCCGTGGTGTCTTTAAGCGGCACGGGGGTGGGTGAAAAGAAGGTTTTCAGATATAGCAGATAAAGGTCATTCATGGTCTGAAGGCTGCCTTCTTTTTCCTCCCTTTTTCTGATTGACCTGTATTCAAGTCCTATTTCATTTTCAAGTTCACTCAGCGATTCACTGAAATCACTCTTCAGAACATAAGCCAGGGCACTGTAAAGACGCTCATTTTTTTCTTCGATATAATTAAGGTTTCTGATACGGAGCTGAGAAAAGGTTTTAATATAAACGTTTGAGGCCGATTCAAATCCCGATTTATCACCCGTTGCGGTTTCTGACTTAAAATCAGTATTTTCATTAAAGATGTAAGTGACCACACTGTTAATAAGGTTTCTGACTGCGGTTGTTTTCGCTTCCTGAGCTGAAACTGCTTCAGCCTTGCCCCAGTAATAGTCATCGCTCATCATGATGCTCATTTTGCGGGGATCCTGAGCACTGATTAAAACAGGCAGAAATAATATTAAGAGAAGAGTATTTCTCATTTGATCAGCACCTTAAACAGTTCTTTTGTGCCTGCACCTGCGGCATTGATATCTTCAAGGTTATCCATCCTGATATTTCCGTAAATTGAGGCCTGAACCGGTTCGCTGCTATGAAAAAAATCTGTCGGTTTTACCCTGAAGTAAGCCATGTGAAACCCGGTGAAGCTTCCGTTAACGAGCATCAGTGTGTAACCGTACTCCCCGGGAGCTTCCTCTGTGAAAGCAGCCCAGGTCAGAAAATTACTCTGATACCATTTAATGAAATCTGAAAATCCGGTTTTAATGACCCCTCTCTCCTGTTTGTATTTGACCTGAGTGAGTGTGAGACCCTTATCAGATTGTGCCCCGGCGCCGTTCAGATTCAGTAGAATTTCAAGAATTCTGAGAGCCGGCTGAAGTGAGGAATCCGCTCCTTCTGAAAGACTCAAGGGCAGCGGTGCAGTGAAAAACCCCTCACCAAAAGGATTTTCCGGGATGATTCCGGCAGCGTCTGAAAATGATTTCAAAGCTGCAAAATTACTGAAAAGGAGGGTATCACGGAAATGCTTCATCCCCGATGAGATGTTTGAAAGCTCATTTTCAAGAATCAGGTCGAGTTCGGGTTTTTCATTTCCTTTAAGCAGATTATAACTGCCCGGCAGCAGTATCTCCATAACATTCCCGGAAGTATCCGCAAGTTTCAGTTCATAAAATCTGCCGTAGCCTTTTTCTGAACGCTGCACTGATCTGAATGAGAGGAGAGGCCTGCCTGTTATTATGGTTCTGATTTTTTCACGTTCCTGCCCGGGAATCATATTTTTCGAATTAATCCTGAGTATGATCATCCTCTCCGTGAAGAACTGCTGAAGCAAGGCAGGGTTTTCAAGCAAAAGCGATGCGCAGAGTCTTTCTGTAAAGCCGGTCAGTTCTGAAGGAAAGCCGGTGGTTCTGTTCCGGTCAAAAATCAGGAGACCGCAGTTAATCGTTAATCCGGAAAGTGATGACTTATAGGCACGCGGCATTCCGTTATCAGCGGGAGAATAGTATTCCGTGATTCCCCCCCACTGAGTAACTTCAGCAGAATCGGCAATCAGCTTTGGTAAACCAAGGAGATCAGCCACCCTCTGTGGGGAGTTAATCAACAGCCGGCTAACATCCTGATAAACCTTTCCGGAACAGGGAGCAATAAATATCAGGGAGAGTAAACAGGCAAAAAGGAATCTAAAGCTCAACAATCTCACCTTCCGCATTTTTGTAATCAGGCATCGCTTTTCCTGCATCGGCGTTGATGTAAGTGGGATCGCAGATAAGAAACTTCCTCCCTTTGTGGAGAATGAAATCGCCTTCGGTAATATTTCCCTTAAGCTCAACACCAACGGCTGCATGATTATCGTACTCGATGATCACACAGTCAAGCCCCAGCATATTCCTCACGATGAACGCGAAAAAGAGGGATCTGTCTTCACAGTCAGAATCGGGATAATAAAGAAACTCATTCAGAAACATCGGTTTTTCTCTGCCGAACTGCTCGTTATCGGTTTTGTAACCTCCCGCAAGCTGTGTGAATCTGAGAAGGAAATTGACCTTTTCATACTCGCTGAGGTTTGCAAGGTGAGGGGAGAGTGCCGATCTTAATTTGCCGAGAATGCCTTTTTCAAGCCCTGCGCCTATATAAACGCCCATATGTGACGAGGGGTAATCTTTTGTAAGGGATATCTCTCTCAGGCCGATTCTGTAATCAAGCCTCACGGTGTCATTCATCACGGTAACTGATCTGCTGAGTGATATAAACTCGTTTTCAGGTGCAGTTACTGCAATTGCGGGAATAAGCTTAAGTGAGCGCTTGTTTTCGGTTTCATTGCCGTAAAACCATATATCACCGGTTATTGAGCTCAGTGACTCCCCTTCAGGACCGAACAGGTAATACCGCTTCCCGTTCTCACGCACAAAAGGGGTATTAAAAACAGGGTAATCTGTGCTGATGAAGAGGAGAACGCTCCCGTCAGTAAATCCAAGTCTTGCATCAATGCCTGATGAACTGAGAATGTACCATGTAAAAATCCTGCTGCCGTCATTATTCAGGCCGTACTGATCGGCTATTCTGAAAAGGAGCCTCAATGCGGTGTAATCATCCTTAACCGCACCTTCAGAGGATATGAGTTTAAGGATGCGGGAGAGCCCGGCTTCACCTGTTACACCAGTTATTTCCCTGAACTGTTCGGCAATCTTATCCGATGTGATCTTACCCTGAATCACGTTCTTAATCTTATGACGAGGAACCGAGAACCTGTGATATAAAAATGTAAATGAAAGGGTGTTTTCAGATTCCTGCATGCCTGTTTCAGAGGGTGAGGGAGCAGGCTGAGCAGGTTCCGGGGGGTATTCAGGCACGGGTTCGGGACTCATTCCGGGTTGTGCAGTTTTACCGGGAAGGGATTCATCTGTGGGTTTTGTATCCGGAGAAGGATTCTGAGACGGTGTGCCGCCGGTTTTATTCCCCTGATAAACAGGAGGAGTTGTGATTTTGGGTCCGGGAGTACTCT
>CAYPMQ010000228.1:0-5792 GCA_964411625.1 uncultured Ignavibacteriaceae bacterium | reverse complement strand
CGTGCCTGAAGGTGAGTTTGATACTGCTGATATGTTTCCCCATGTATCAAGCGCTCGAACTGCGAAATAATAGGTTGTATTCGGTTGCAGACCACTTATTCTGACAGATTCAGTCTGACCTGGAGGTTTCGGAGTTCCTGAGAATGGTACGTTTACTGCATTATTAAAATCATTCTGTGTCAGTATCGGTAAATTTGAATATCTTATTCTGTAGCCTGTAACGCCGTTTCTGCTTGTGTCATTAGGTGCGCTCCAGCTTAAAGTGAGAGCCGATGAAGTTGCATCTCCGGCTGTAAGGTTTGTTATTGTTGTTGGTGGAATTGTATCAGGCGGTACTGCTGCAAGCTGAATAGCCTTAAATACATTAAGACGGCCCCCTGTGACAGTAATACCATTAAGAGCAGGCACCTGATCAACGCCCTGAAGAAGATAATCCTTGAATATCAGTGCAGCCTGACCCGGGTTATCTCTGTACTGCTGAAGCAGATTCTGGTTTGAACCTGCAATAAGTAATGCCACCGCTCCGGCAACTGTGGGTGTGGCCATTGACGTGCCAGTTAAATTACCGTAACTGTTGTTAGGCAGTGTATTAAAAATACCTGTTCCGGGGGCACCAAGATCAATTGTGGTCAGACCGTAAGCTGCGCCTCCGTTTTTCTGATCAGATGATGTGGTGTTTGTAACTGATATCAGAAAATTGCTCGGGCATGCTGTGGGGATATCCCCCTGCAGATCAACATTTATATTGAGATTTGCAGTTGCTCCTGCGCTGAGCACTCCATATGAACCGAGTGAGTCATACAATGCACACCAGATCGGGTAATTAGAGGGCTGACCGTAATCAACGCCGAATGATGAGTTGGTAACAACCACAAAAGCGCCTTTCGTGCCATTTGTCTGATTATATAATGCCCGCATTTTCAGGGCATAGCCGTAAGCTTTTACAACTGTTGCTTCAGAGCTTGATGATCCCTGGATTGCCATAACTTTTGCGCCCCAGTTCACACCTGACACACCGATTCCGTTATTACCTCTTGCGGCTGCTATTCCTGCAACGTGTGTGCCGTGATTATCTGATGTTATATTGCCATTGTTATTGTAAGCATTCCATCCGTTAGTATCATCAATGTAACCGTTCTGATCATCATCAATATTATTGCCGGGAATATCAAGATAGTTCTTAAAAAATCTCAGGTCCTGATGGTTAAGATCAAAACCTCCGTCTATCACCGCTATGACTACCGAATCACCCAGCGCGGTTATACCGCCGGTTGTGTAATCCCATGCTTCAGGCGCATCAATATCTGCATCGGGGGTTCCGCCCGATTGCCCCGTATTATTGAGAGCCCACTGATTACCGAAACTCGGGTCGTTGGGTGTTGTTGATAATGTTCCTGACCTTTTTCCGGGATCATCCGGGGCTGCACTTCTCAGCCCGAATACATGGTTAAACTGAGCCAGACTCACCTGCGGGTGCAATTTTATAGTGTATAAAACATTCTGTGCTTCACCTTTTGAAACATCATATCCGTAAAGCCAGACATTCATAATGTCCGAAAGGAGTTCTTTCTGATAAAGCCCGATGCTGCTGAAATCGTTGGTTAACTGAAGTCCTGCATTTGTTGTTTTAAGCTGGATAATGAGTTCGCCCGGAATTGCATCTCCCGCGCGCTGAGACTGGACCTCGGAAATCAAGAGGAGTGTAAAAAGAGATATTAAAAGAGGTAAACGGAAACTTTTCAATACTGCCTTTTAATTTAATTTAGTAAAATATTTAAGCTAACTAAATTTAAATTCTGATTCAAGAACAATAAGTATCATTGTTATGAATTTAAACCCTGAATATAAGTCTTTATTTAACCACTTTATAAAATTTACTGCCGTAAAATCGGAATGTTTTTTCATCACGGTTAGTTAATTTTGAGCTTTCAATAATTTATCTGAAGCAAATGATAAAATCTGACCACCGATATTTTCCGCTTTTAATACTTGTGTTGCTTGCAGTGATCTGGGGAAGTTCTTTTATACTTATAAAAAAAGGTCTTGACGCTTTCAGTCCCGTTCAGGTGGGGGCACTGAGGGTAACGATATCTGCTCTGGTGCTTGCTCCGTTTGCAATGCTGCACCTTAAAAAATATCTGAAAAAATACTGGCCGTGGTTTCTTCTTTTTGCCACTCTTTCCAATCTTATGCCTGCAATCCTTTTTGCCGTTGCCGAGTCTCAGATTTCGAGTTCTCTGGCGGGAATCCTGAACAGCATGACTCCAATATTTACTTTCATAATAGGAGTATTGTTTTTCAGCAGTCCGTTCAGAAGAAATCAGATAATCGGACTTTTACTGGGTATAACAGGATCGGTTCTGCTTATTCTCAAAAGCAGCGGAACAGGTTTCGGAAATATCAATTTTTACGCTTTTTTTGTTGTGCTCGCAACTATTTTTTACGGCTTCAGCAGTAACATTGTAAAAAAGCGGTTTTCTGAAATTCCTCCTGCGGCACTTACATCCCTATCATTCCTGACTATTCTGCCTATATCAGTTGTACTGCTTCTTTCCACTGATATATACGGAGCTGTTACCACACATGAATTGGCTTATGCATCACTTGGTTACATAACTGTATTATCTGTAGTTGGTACCGCTCTTGCCCTTGTTCTTTTTAACAGGCTTATTCAGACCACCACACCCGTTTTTGCCTCCACTGTCACCTATCTGATCCCTGTTGTTGCCGTGGTCTGGGGTTTTATTGACGGTGAGCATATTGATATCCTGCATATTATTTCAATGGGTATGATCGTGGGAGGAATTTATTTCATTAACTACAAAAAGTAAAAACAGGATGATGCTCTCTTAGATTGTCCTGATTATTCTTATACGGTGAGTCCTGAGGATGCCGGTCTTCTGTTTCCTGATCCGTCGGAAGTTGATGGCTTCCTGTCTTAAAGGTTACAGACTCTCCGGTAGTTCGTACGCAACCTGAAACCTTGTGCAGGTCGTGGAGAAAAGGCAGCTATCTTATGTGCCGTTTTTCAGATTATGCTGATTACCCGGATTTTCCTGATGTATCACAGGACATCACATCAAACCCGATATTGTATAATCGTGATTAATATAATCATGATTATATAACGATGCAAATTTACTTAAATTAAAAAACACCGATGATTCTAACCTGTTTCTTTAACCCCTGGTTTGTTACTATAATATCAGATAACTTTTCCGTTAAACATCTCTTTGAATGAAATTAGTACAACATCATCTCTTAATCCGGCTTCATTCTTTAGTTCCTCCGTAAAACCAGAGCCGGAAAACAGCAGATATTTTTCAGGTTTTTTTGAAGTCATTGCACTTGCTGAAGAAATCAGATCTCTTAGCAGATTTAACCCGACTTTCTTTTCACTGAATTTACATTCTCCCACCGCAACTTCTCCATTCACACCAGTGCAGACAATGTCAATTTCTGTATTGCCATTCCACCATGAGCCAATAAAGTCATTCCGGAAACCTGTGATATCCGGATTTTGTTTCAGCCATTCTCGGCATACTTCCCCGAAAATAAAACCTCTGTAAACAGGGAACCCATCTTCAATATTTTTCAGTATTTTTTCAGTTCTGCCTTCCTCAATAAGTGTAAGATAAGGGTTAACGAATCTGAACCAGAACTTAAAGTAATTATCATTTATTATATAAATCCCCCTCCTGCTTTTCAGGGGATTTTCATAGGCAGGATAGATTCTTTTTACAATTCTCAGTTTAATCAATGTTTCGAGATACTTATTAATCAGCTGCCGGTCAAACCCGGTGCTGTTTTTAATATCATTAAGTTTTGTTGAGCCCAAAGAAATTGACCTCAGAACTGAAAGGTAAAAGCGGGGTGTTCTCAGTTCCAGCATCAGCAGGAAACTGACTTCACCGTACAAATAAGCATCATTCCTGAGCACTTTTTCTGATAAATTGTACATCAGTGATTTATCGCCGTCAAACTTCTCAAGATAAGCAGGTATCCCACCGGTAACACAATAATAATCAAACACTTCCGAAGGCCTTTTCCCCGGGAACATCTGAATTGCTTCAGAAAGAGTAAATGGCACTATCTCCATCTGACCGGTTCGTCTCCCGTAAACAGGACTTTTATAACTTAATAATTCTTTTTCCATAAACGATACTGAAGATCCCGTAAGAATAAGAAAAATGTTCTTTTTCCGGAGAGCCAGATCCCAGTATTTCTGAATTACGGAGGTGACTGAGGGGGCGTTTTCTGCGATATAGGGGAATTCATCAAAAACCAGAATAAATTTTTTGTCCCCGAATTCTTTTCCTGCCAGATAGCTGAAAACTGAATCCCAGCTTTTCATATCAACAGTTCTCAGAAAATCATCCTGAAAATACTCTGCCATCAAAAGTTTAACTGTTTCAGTCTGCTCCTGCTCCGTTCTTGAATCTCCCATATAGTAAATATGGGGTTTATCACTTATGAATTTCAGAATAAGTTCAGTTTTCCCGACACGCCTTCTGCCGTAAATGATATAAAATTCGGGATTTCGTGAGGTCCAGGCCTGTTCAAGCGACCTTAGTTCACGTAACCTGTTAACAAACATTTTGTAAACTCATGATTAGTATACATAAGATTATACAAATATTTAAAAAAGGAGTTATATCTGAAAGTCTGACGATACCTGTTTTTTTGACCTCAGTAATACTGAATGTTAATGACTGTGCGGCATACCTTTTTCTGTTCGAAGGCCATTAAAATACTGTCTGTGTTTCCCATTGAATTATTTTACCAAAGAATCATCGGCGATACTGCATTATCAGGGCTGCCATGCACGCTTCCCCTGAAAAAAAAAGCTGCCCCGGGGCAGCTTTGTAATTGTAATGTCAGAACCTGACGGAGCCTGCAGCTAAATTAATCGCCTCGCCTATCAGCAAATAGCTTTATCAGTTAATTCTGAAGATCCTGTAACCGTATGCATCAAGCTTTACCGGGTCATAAACCGATACTCTTTTATCACTGAAAACATCCGTAAGAGAATATCCGTAAACTGACGGTATATATATCTTTCTTTCCACAGGTTTGCTGCTTTTATTAAGAACGACAAGATACCTTCCATTAAGATCTGAACGGATATATCCGAGTACATCTTTCTCGATATGAACAGTAAGGAGGTCACCGTACCTGAGTGCAGGAGCATCGTTTCTTAACTTAACGAGTTTTTTTACGTTTTCCATCATTGCTTTTTCATCTTCATTCAGATCATTCCCAAACCTCATCATTCTTCTGTTATCAGGATCTGCTGCGCCCGTCATTCCAAACTCTGAGCCATAATAAAGAACAGGAAGGCCGGGAATCGTGAACATGTAAGCCAGATATAACTGTGCTTTTGCGTAACTTGATTTGTGATCAACCTTAGGGGGGTTATTCCAGGCTATAAGGTTAGCATCACCCTGATTAATAACCAGATCGCCGTCTGCATAAGCCATGTACCTGATTTTATCATGGCTGTCCATGATGTTGCCCATAAGATGAAGGGGACCGTAATAATGGTAGGTACGGTCAAATTCACTTGCCAGGATTTCAAACGACTGTGTACTGTCAATAAACACCTGAATCGCAACATCAAAAAGGTTAAAGTTAAACTGAGACTCAAGCTGACCATTTGTCACATAAGAACTGATAAGGTCATATCCGCCAAAAGTCTCACCGATCTGATAAACTTCTTTTCCTTCATCCTGGTATTTATCCTTCAATTTAGCGGTAAGCGTTCTCCAGAATTCATTGGGAACATGTTTTAC
>CAYPMQ010000227.1:0-5805 GCA_964411625.1 uncultured Ignavibacteriaceae bacterium | reverse complement strand
GGGCGGCAAAGGGTATATCGAAAAAGACTGGGGATCATCATTCCCCGAGGGATATATCTGGTGTCAGTCAAATCACTTTGATGATGGTGATACATCATTTATGTTTTCTGTCGCAAAGATACCCTGGCTTTTCAGCAGCTTCATTGGTTTTCTCTCCGCTTTTAATTACAGGGGGAAGCAGTATGTTTTCGCTACCTATACGGGAGCCAAAATCACCAATGCAGAAGTGACACCGGAAACGGTGAATATTTCTATTACACAGGGCAGAATGAAGCTTGTATTTACAATATTCCGGGCTGAAACAGGTGAACTGATCGCTCCGTATGTCATGAACGGACTAACAAAGGTAACAGAAAGCCTGAGCAGCAAAATACACCTGAAATTCAGTTCAGGAGATGAAACAATTTTCGAAGGAGACGGCAGTCACTGTGGTCTTGATATCAACGGCATTGATATTACAAAGCTGATCTGAATTGCTAATTCCTATCTGTTCTCTCTCTGGGACAACCAAATGAACTGAAAGTTCCCCTCATGCAGAATGACTCAGTCCGGTTTCATAAAGGGATTTTTATCATCAGAGGAAGCTTATCTGCAGGAGTTACCCATATAAACGAAATACCACCGACAAGCAATTTTATATTTTACTCTCGGGGCTAAAAGTAAAATATAGATTTTTATATTTTACTTTCGGGCGGAAAAGTAAAATAAGAGTGCTTATATTTTACTTTCAGGGCTAAAAGTAAAATATGGATTTTTATATTTTACTTTTATTTATTAAACTTGCCTTGAGAAAGAGAAATTATTTAGAAAAAATTATGGATGTCAAAGATTTTCAGTCGGGCACATGGCAAAGCGGCTACGATTACAAATATTTTGTTCCGTCAAATATTAATCATGAATGGCGTTTTACAGATACAAGAATTCTTGAACTTCTTGAAGAAGCCTCCATAAATCTGGGTGAACTAAATTCTTTTACAAGATATTTGCCTGACGCAAAGTTGTTCATTCAGTCATATGTCATGAAAGAGGCTGTAACCTCCAGCAGAATAGAAGGTACAAGAACAAATATTGAAGAGGCTTTCTATTCCGAAACTGACATTGATCCTGAAAAGCGGGATGACTGGAATGAGACTCTCAGTTACAGCAAAGCCATGAACTATGCAATAAGTGAGCTAAAAAACCTTCCTCTTTCCTCGAGATTAATAAAGCAGACACACCAGGTACTGCTTACCAATGTAAGAGGGAAGCACAAAAATCCCGGGGAGTTCAGAAGAAGCCAGAACTGGATTGGTGGAATTAATATAAAGGATGCAGTTTTTGTACCGCCAAGCGCTGAATTAATAGAAGATCTGATGTCTGATCTTGAATATTTCCTGCATAACGACAGAATATCAGTACCGCGACTCATAAAAATTGCAATTGTTCACTATCAATTTGAAACAATTCATCCTTTTCTTGATGGAAACGGAAGGATTGGAAGGCTGCTTATTACCCTGTATTTAATAAGTGAGGGAATCCTTGATAAACCGTTACTTTTTACATCAGCCATTTTTGAAAAATATAAATCTTTGTATTATGAAAAGCTGACACTCGTAAGAGAAAAAAATGACCTCACCGGATGGATTCGCTTTTTTCTGGAGGTTGTCAGTGAAACATCATCTGAAGCAATTCTTCTGATGAAAAGAATTATTGATCTGAGAGAAAGATGCGTAGCAATATTGCTTCATAATTTTGGCAGGAAAACGGCTGTTGCTCTTAAATTTCTTGATTATTTGTTTAGAAGGCCTGTCGTATATTATACAGATTCTAAGGAATATCTGGAGATATCAGCCAAATCAATGAATAATCTGCTGTCGGATTTAATACATGCGTGTATTCTTGAAGAAGTAACCGGTTATAAGCGAAACCGCAAATACATCTTCAGGGAATACCTTGATATTCTCAGGAAGGAATACTAAAATTCCACAAGAGGCTGATCTGGCCGGCAGGAAAAGAAGTGTTCGCGTATCCCAAACAAACAAATACATCAATAATCTGTACGACTCCGGCCGGAGTCGGCTGTTTAGTCGTTAATTTTCATGCCAGTGATGTGTGATCCCTCTGGGATCAGAATTTGCTGCCACTATGCCATCTGTAAGGTTTCTTGTCCAATAGCATTCCAAGGTTTAGAAATTAACTAAAATTCGTTTTTTACAATTATCCTTGAGCAGTAAAAACCACAAAAAGTGACTCCGGCAGGAGTCATACAATACTGGCAAAGGCATCAAAAAGGGAGAAAACGACTCCGGAGTGAGTCATACAAGGAGAGGGGTAATTAAAAAAATATCCTTTCTGTGGTATCGGGTGGGTCATTCTAGTTATAATCAAAAAATCCAAATTGATGGGTTTTGGTGCACTAAGGGTTTCTGAAATTTGAAACCCATCAACCAAATCATAATAATCATGAGAATCACGGTTCAGACGCCGGTATTTAAAGCTAAGACCTTCCAGGTTAAGTCTTTAACTTTCAAATTATTAAAAATATTCTGCATCCTTACCAATAAATCCTGAAAGGTCATCAGCACGGGTTTTTTTAAATTCTTAACTTTGCACTGCCTGAAAGCATTTCAGCAGTGGGTTCACAGCACAACAATTTATTAAAATTCTCGTGAATCTGTGTATCTAATCCGTTTATGCTGAACCACGCACCACGCACGAAGAACGAATAATAAACCGCCAAAATCTGTGTTGTCCGCGTTCCAACCCATTTATGCTGTGGTAACCCACCGCTTCGCGATGTTGGGGGATGTTTTGGGGGACCAATTTCTACAAACGGGACCACATATTTATTGCAGAATTAGCATTACTTATTTTCACAAAAATACTCAGTGTAAGTCCGGCCAAATCTGTGTTGTCCGCGTTCTATCTGGTTTATGCCGCAAAAGATTGCCGCACTAAACACTAAGCCCAATTTCGCCGCGGCGAACATAATCCTATTATTGCTGAGACAGTTTATATACTTCCACGACCTCACTTACTGCCTTCTTAAAATCATGCTCATACCTTGCCCAGATTTGTGCAGCATTCCCCTTTTTTCTGATGGTATAGGGATGAATTACAAATGATGCAGCTGCCTCGGCAATTTTCCGGGGATTCTGCGGCGGAACAAGAATACCACGTTCGTTTTCTCTCCCGATCTGCTCTGTGGTGCCGCCTGCATCAGTTCCGATGACGGGCATACCCATGAACATTGCATCAATAACCGAAAGCGAGTACATTTCATTGAAAGTGGAGAGAATAAAAACATCCATTCCGTTGAGATACCGGTGATACTGCTTATCAAATCCAATAAGCCTGACATACTTTTCTATCTTATGTTCTGCGATAAAGTTTTTGATGTAATCAAGCAGTTCTGCTCCCTGCTTCTCATAAACAACAGTGCCATCGGGAAGAACAGAGTCAATTGTTGGTTCACCCATAATCCAGAAAACTGATTTTGATAACACTTCATTTTCAATCAGCGGTATGGACTCAATAACATCCTGAACTCCTTTGCCTCTGTCTATCCTGCTCATCATACCGAAAACAATCTTATCCGGCGGAGTACCGAGCTTCTCTCTCATTTCGCTCCTTATACCGGCATCAGGTACAAAAAGGCTCTGATCCCTGCCGTACCTTATCAGTTGAATTTTATCAGGTGTCAAAGGGTAATTGCGGGCAAGCTCTTCCTTACTGAACCGGGATGAAGTGATAACATTATCCACCCTGTTATAAATAAAGCGGTGCAGAATATCCTTCTTTTTTCCTGCTCCCATGTAAACGGAATTAATGTGTGCTGCTCTGAGTGATTTTTTCAGGAGTGATCCTGTCCAGACATCGTTATTGCTGTGCGAATGGATATGAGTTATTCCCTTATTTTTCAGCTCTTTTTTCATCTTTTGAATTCCGGTGATCGTCTGCTTCCCCTTTTTCCCGAAATACAGACACGGAATACCCTGCTCCTCCAAAGCCTCAGATATAATTGTATTTCTTCTGCAGTAAACGATATTTTCGATACCGGCTTTATGCAGATGAATTATCAGATCTCTTACGTACAGCTCACGTCCGCCTTTGGCATCAGAGTTAATGAGGTGTAAAACTTTCATCTTTTCTCAATTAATTTCACACCCAAATATAAATATAATCTTAACCCCCGAAGCACCTATTTCATCAGAATCATCTTGATTGTACCGCTTTGCGCACCTGATTCAACCCTGCAGTAATATACCCCTGAAGATAATGATACACCGGAGTTCCCTTTCCCATTCCAGTTAAGCTCATATTTCCCGGCCGGCTGATAATCGTTAATAAGCGTGATAACCTCGGCGCCGGTATTGGAATAGACTGTAACCCTCACATTTCCCGGATTTTTAAGATTATATCGGATGGTAGTCACGGGATTAAACGGATTCGGGTAATTCTGATACAGGATGAACTCTTCAGGTATCGAGTTTTCATAAGTAATATCGGTTGCAGTTGTTCTGACCGTTGCCCTGAAAAGATATGTCTGAGGGAAAGCCGACCATGAAGAGCCGTTGTAATCCCATGCACGGCCGTTATTAAAAGTGTTATAGCCAAACTGAGGTCTGTTAACACCGTCATACATCATCCCGGCAAAAAATTCACGGGGCACCGGAATTCCTGACCCCGGTAAAATGACATCATTCCATCCGGGTATATTTACCGCAATTACCTGACCGATCGTACTGATTTCAGACTGCGGAGTTCCGTTGCTGCTACCGTATATAACCGGTCTGAAGGTGGCATTTCCGCTGTGAACGCCGGCAATGTAATATGACAGCGAGATCAGCGAATTGTTGCCAACCGGCGCATTCATTCTCACTGCTGAAGCCTGCCCTGCAAGCGGCCAGTAGTAACTTCCCTGAGCTGTGCCGTTATCATAAACCAATGTTGATGTGGTTGCACTGATAGCACAGGCTAATGCTGAGAACACTCCCCTGCCGTGCGTGGCAGCAAACAGTTTAGAATCGCTCTCCCTGTAATCAAGGTCGTACACCGCAACATTCCCCATTCCGCCGTTATCCTGTATCCAGGAGGTACCGCCATTTGTTGTTGTAAACACCCCAAGATCGGTACCAGCAAAAAGCTTCAACGGATTCTGCCTGTCTGCAATCACAGAAAGCACAGGTATATTCGGAAGATTTCCCGATACATTCTGCCACGTAGAGCCCCTGTTGGTTGTCTTGTAAATCTTTCCTCCTGCCAGAAAACCGCCGAAAGTAACATACAGTGTCTGCGGATCATCCTGTTTGAATTCAGTATCCGTTATATATCCCGCCGGGAGTCCGGATGAGACATTGCTCCATGTGGTTCCGGCATTTGTTGTAATGTATAACCTTCCGTTAGTAGTGCCTGCTGATAACACATCGGAATTACCTCTTGCAATTGCCACACTTGAAATCACCGCACCCGATGACCCCGTGCCGTCACCTGTCAGATCACCGCTTATCGGATTCCATTGCCCAGCACCGTTTGTTGTTCTCCAGACTCTGTAAGTTCCTGCGGCAAGGGTCTGTGAATTATTCGGATCAAGCAAAAAGGGGGTGATAAAAAGGGTACGGTCGGTTGTGCCGTCAAAACTGCCGGGACCCTTGGGAATTCCGTTCATCGCTCTCGTAAATGACAACCCTCCGTTGGTTGATTTCAGGAAAACAAACCCGTTAAGTTCTGCATAAACAGTTTCAGGATTGTTATAATCAACTTCTGTGGCACCTCCGTCCCCTCCGAAAATCATATTCCAGTATGTATCCCCCGTCGATTTTAATG
>CAYPMQ010000226.1:0-5849 GCA_964411625.1 uncultured Ignavibacteriaceae bacterium | reverse complement strand
TTTAACATCCTTCATAATAGTGGGTGCGAAATAGCATGTTTCATCATTCCACTCTCCGCCCATCACCGTTTTTGATTTGTCTATGAGTTCTTTCAATCGGTCAAGATGACGGCGGTTTACTATATTGACATAGTTTTCAGCCGAGGCGGGATTTTCGCCCAGGATTTCTCTGGTTTTTGAAACTATGAGGCTCACAAGCTCATCCTGAAAATCTCTTTTTACGAGAATGTAATCAATTGCAATGCAGGTTTGCCCCGAGTTAAGAAACTTGCTCCACACAATTCTTGAAGCTGCCATCTCTAAATTAATATCATCAAATACAAATGCAGGACTTTTTCCGCCAAGTTCAAGAGTAACGGGCGTAAGATGTTTTGCCGCCTGCAGGTATATCAGTCTCCCGATTTCAGTGCCTCCCGTAAAGAAAATTTTATCAAACCTGTTCATAAGCAACTCCTTGCCGGTTTCCGCATTTCCTTCAGCAACAAAAAGCAATTCGGGCGGGAAATTGCCGTTAATTGCCTCAGCTATTGCAGCCGAGCTCTGCGGAGCATATTCAGAGGTTTTCAGAATTACGGTATTCCCTGCAGCTACAGCAGAAATAAGAGGAATCAGACTGAGCTGGAAGGGGTAATTCCATGTGCTTATAACGAGGCAAACCCCGTAAGGCTCAGGTATTATATAACTTCTGCCGGGGAGATTCACAAGGTTTGTTCTTACCCTTTTTCTTCTGCTCCAGGCACTTAGATTAGCCAGCGCCTCATTGAGTTCATTAAAAACCAGACTCAGTTCTGTGGCATAAGTTTCATACTCTGATTTTCTGAAATCTTTATATACCGCATCATAAAACTTCGTTTCGTAACCTTTAAGCACGTTTTTAAGTTTTATGAGTGTCTCTCGTCTGAAGGAAATGTTTTTAGTTTTACCCGTGTTAAAAAACTGCCGTTGTTTTTGTATGATTTCCAATTCTATACTTTATTGTTTTGATCAGGGAATTTTTAATTATTAGTCAGGGTAAAATAGCATTACCCGGGAAAAATGCTATGCTCTTTTCCCGACAGAATTTTAACAAAACGTAAATTCTGCAAGTTGCACAAATTCTTTTTCTTGTCTCTGACTGAATTAACTACCGGGCATATTAAAACTTTTTTCAGCATAACTTCAGAAAGTAATTTACGGTCTTATAACCCAATAACCCTTAGGTCATACAATTAGCCTCTGAATACCCTGGCCGGTAACCTGATTTTTATATGAAATTTCCGATTGGCGGGATAAGCAGAGATTACAGTTCGGGAATTTTTGTGATTTTATTATATTAAAGGAGTTAATTCCCACTAAAAATTGATGCACCTGAAAGCAGTTTCAATTTCTCTGATATTAATTTTTCTGCTGATAACAGGGGCCTCCGCTCAGAAATTTCTGAATGAAGGCGGTGTTATCTTTAAGGTCAGATGGGGTAAATTATATACCGGAAGTCTTACGTCAGTTGAACTCAACGGGGGTAAACCTTACAACATCTCAAATCATTTATCAGTTGAATCTGAAATAACATGGCTCTCCACGGATATAAACGGCGTCTTTTTCACTTTGAACAATTCAGATGGCACATTTGCAAGTGTAAGTTATTTTTACAAACTTGATAAAGACAGCAGTTTCCTGCATGTTGATTTTGTGAGAGACGGTAAAGAATATTTTCTGTCATTCAGCAAAAAAGAGATTTTAAGATATAACTGGATTAAATTCAGGATTGAGCTTGATGCAAAAGCAAAAAAGTTTTCTCTCCGATTTGGTGAGAAAGTTCTGAATTGCAGCTACTTTAAAGATTTTGGCAAATCTCTTAAAGTGACTTTTGGTCTTCCTCCGTTAAACCAGTCAATCAGAAATGAACTTGCTTACATTGCCGTAAGAAACATTACCCTTTCAACCGGTGACCTGATTGAACATTACCCGCTTTATGAAGTGGAGGGAGTCACCGCAAGAGATACCAGGTCGGGAAATTACGCACTTGTAAAAAATGGCGTTTGGCTTAATCGTCTGAGATACGAGCCTTACCCTGAAGAAACTTTTATGACCGGGTCATATTATCTGGATAATGGTAACATGTTTTACAATAACCGTACACTTTTTTTTGATGATACACTCTTCATATTTGAAGATAAAATTCTGCGGCTGCTCTCCCTTTATGACATGCGGACCGGTGTTGAAAAGGTCTCAACAATTCTGCATCCGTCAAGCACTTTTTTCAGGTATAAAAATACATTCGGGAGTACTTATGCGGGAACAGACGGGGAAATCTCGGTTTTTGACAGGGGAAAAAGAGAATGGAGTGAAATTGACACTACAGGGCAGTATGAACAGCATCATTACGGGGGAGCAGTGTTTTATAATCCTGCAGCAGATGAATTCTGGGCTTTCGGCGGATACGGATTCTATACATTCAAGAATTATCTGAGAAAATATCTCCCGGCAAACGGAAGCTGGGAAATTATTCCCGGTAAAACCGCTCCGCAATCTTACAGATCGGTTTCAGACGGAATGATCTATTATGGAGAAGACGCAGTGTGGCTGATCGGAGGAGAAGGCACACGGGATGAAAAAGTGCAGAGCAGAGCACCGTATTTTTTTTCTGATGTTCTTAAAATCGGATTCAGCGATACATCTTTGAAGAAAGCGGCCGGGTTTTCTTTCCCCCTTAATGACTGGGAAGCCCTGGTTGCATTACCATATTATGAAGAAGGTGAATTTTTAATTCTGGCTTCCTCAAGAGGGAACAATATTGAACAACTTAAACGCAAACGGCTGGGTATTTTCCACTATGACATGATTACCGGCGATGTTCGACTTTTATCTTCAATAAAAGAATTACCTTATGCCGGTGCATCTGAAAGTGTTTACAGGGAATATTACTCGGAAAGAATAAAACGGGGATATTTTTCAAGGGAAAGGGACGAACTCTATTTTCAGACCGGGATACTTGATTCCACGGGGCAGTCAAAGCTTATTCTTTATGTGATGAAGACCCCGCTGATGACCTCCTCCGAGTTTGAGGAACTTCGTCAGCTATCAGGATATAAGCCCATAGAATATCTGAGTACAGTATATTATATCATTTCAGGAAGTCTTGCTCTGGTCATAACCGGATTGGTTTTAACCAGATATTTGCGAAGGAAAAAACGGGAAGGAACGGTAAAAAGTGAACCTTCCGGAATATCCGGAAAGATCATTAAAGAGTCAGGACCGGGAGAATCACTGCTGAAAACCGACAGATCAAAGAATTTTATCAATCTGTTTGGTGAGTTTACTATTCTTGACAGAAATGGTGAGAATGTCGCAGTCCAGATGACACTTAAAAACAAACAGGTGTTTTTATATATCCTTATCCATAGCATACTCAGTGAAAACGGAAAGGGAGGGGTCACCTCAGAGCAGCTGGGAAGCACCTTCTGGTCCGATCTGCCTCCTGCAAATGTCAAAAACAACAGAAATGTATCAATTAAACGAATCCGGGAAGCAATTGCCGGTACCGATGGAATAGAGCTTGTCTATCTTAATCAGCATTTTTATTTCGAATTCGGAGAAGAATTTGAAACCGATCTGAGACTCCTGAATAACATTATCCGCAAAGATGAATTTGAAGATTTTCATTCAGAGGATTTTTCACTTTATCTGTCATTGCTTGAGAGAGGGCGCTTTCTTGAAGGAATGTCTTTTGAATGGCTCGATTATTATCAGGACAGAATCAACAATAAAATACTCCTGAACCTTAATGACTATTTTGAGGAAATCCTTAAAACGAGAGATATTCCACTGCAAATGCGATTAGCATCACTTATAATGAAATTTGATGAGCTGAATGAAATGGTATTCACTTTTATTATTCACCTTCATATCAATCAAAAAAACATACAGACGGCTCATTCTACCTATGACAGGTTCACTAAGCGGTACCGGGAAGAAACCGGTAATGAATATCCTAAAACTTTCGAAAATTTCATAAAAGAAGAAAGAGCACACAACCTCTTATAATTTGCACACCTTCTGCCACCTTCAGTAAGGCGGAATACAGCCATTTCATATGCGTGAAGGCACTTTTCTGCTCATTATTTATTGACAATTAAAAAATAAAACGGTATCTTTGTAATCTTTATTTTCTCAAAATGTACTTTGGAGGAATACCCCTTGAAGCAGGAAAAACAAACAAGATGGGTTAGCACCGGCCAGGCCGAAAGAAAATGGTATGTGATTGATGCACAGGACATGGTTCTCGGAAGGCTTGCAACAAAGGTAGCCAGTGTCATCAGAGGCAAAAACAAGCCTACTTTTTCACCCAATGCAGATACAGGGGATTTTGTCATAGTTCTTAATGCCGATAAGGTAGTAGTAACAGGAAAAAGAGCCCAGTTAAAAGAGTACAAACATCACTCAGGATACCCGGGCGGTCAGAAAATCCAGTTTTACAAAGAATTAAAAGTTAAAAATCCCGAATTTGTGGTGAAACACGCAGTGAAAGGCATGCTTCCTAAAACACGTTTAGGAAACAAGCTGATCAAAAAGTTAAAAGTATATCGGGGCGCAGAGCATCCTCATTCTGCTCAGCAGCCCGAAGTATTAAGTTAATCAGGAGTTATATGTCAGACACAGTTATTGTCGGTAGAAGAAAAACCGCTGTAGCAAGAGTAGTCTTGAGAGCAGGTAACGGAAACTTTACCGTCAACGGAAGAGCACTGGAAGAGGCTTTCCCGATGAAGATACACCAGGACGACATCAAAAATCCTTTTCTGGTATCAGGAATTGAAGGGAGATATGATGTACTCGTTAACGTAAGAGGCGGCGGGATTTCAGGTCAGGCAGAAGCCATCAGACTTGCAATTTCAAAAGCTTTATCAGGTGAGAATGCTGAATTAAGACCGGCGCTCAAAAAAGAAGGATTTCTCAGAAGAGATCCAAGAATGGTTGAACGTAAAAAATACGGAAGAC
This sequence comes from uncultured Ignavibacteriaceae bacterium, assembly GCA_964411625.1. GTDB lineage: Bacteria > Bacteroidota > Ignavibacteria > Ignavibacteriales > Ignavibacteriaceae > JABWCA01. The sequence continues at coordinate 875 of CAYPMQ010000226.1, read as the reverse complement.
CGAAAGCACGTAAGAGATTCCAGTTCTCGAAACGTTAATTTTTATTATATAAACGAATTTATAAACAACATTCATGCTTCACGGATTTACCGCCTGTGCCCTGCTTAAGAGCCTAAGGTAAAGTTGAAGGAAGCAGAAGAAAAACAGGAGACATTAATGACAGTTGAATTAACCCAGCTTATTGAAGCAGGGGCGCATTTCGGTCATCTTACACGCAGATGGAATCCTAAGATGAAGCCGTATATCTTTATGGAAAAGAACGGCATTCATATTATTGACCTCAACAAAACCAAAAAATATCTCGAAGAATGTAAAGCTGCTTTAACCGAAGTTGCCGCCCAGGGCAATAAGGTTTTATTTGTGGGCACGAAGAAGCAGGCAAAAAACATTATCGAAACAGAGGCAAGAAAAGCCGATCAATTCTGGGTAACCGAAAGATGGCTTGGCGGAATGCTTACCAACTTCTCGACTATACGAAAAAGTATCAGAAGACTGCACCTCATTGAGAAGCAGGAAACTGACGGTACATTTGACAAGATCACTAAAAAAGAGAGACTCTTCCTTTCCCGTGAAAAAGATAAACTCAAAAAAGTTCTCGAAGGAATTGAGAACATGGGTAAAATTCCGGGAGCTATCTTTATAGTTGATATCAAAAAAGAATCTATTGCAGTTAAAGAAGCAAAAAGACTTGGAATACCGGTCTTTGCAATAGTTGACACTAACTGTGACCCTGATGAAGTGGATTATCTGATCCCGGCTAACGATGATGCCGTAAAAACAATTGAATTGGTTGTGAAAGTTATGATGGAAGCCGTTTCCGAGGGTTCACTGAAAGCCCGTGAAATTAAAGCCGAAATGGCTGCAGAGGCTGAAAG
>CAYPMQ010000225.1:0-5856 GCA_964411625.1 uncultured Ignavibacteriaceae bacterium | reverse complement strand
ATATAAAACAATTCAAAAGGCTGAATAGCGGTTCCCTTTATAAGTTCATCAATATATCCGATATCACCTGAGAGGTAGAGGGCAAACTTGTTGCTGTTAAAAATTCTCTTATACCACTCTGTATTGAAATTGAGCTTCAGAAAGTCAACATCACCGGGCAGGAACGGACCACCCGAAAGTTCAGCAGCCAGAGTAAGAGATGATCCTCTGGAGGGGAATACAGGATTATCAACATCTCTTCTGCTTATAGTTGCACCGAGAGTAAATTGTTCCGACTGCCCTTCTCTGTAGAAGCCGCCTCCATCAATAACATCGTTATTCTGATATCTTAATGTGCCTTGCAGATAAAAATAATCATCAGGCCATTTAAGTCTGCGTCCAACTTTTATTGTTCCGCCTGTTTGTGAAAGATCGTAAATATACCTTTGTCTTGTTGAGAAAAAGTCAAACCCGACGAGAGTCGGGGTATCCATAAACCATGGTTCTGTAAATCCAAATGAGAATGTACGGTACAGGTTGCCCACCCCAAACTGCCAGTTAAAATTAAGTATTTGTCCGCCGCCAAGTGAAAATGGCTCAAGAATTGAGAAGTTAGTGAGCGTGACACCTACCGCACCGCTGAATCCGAAGCTTCCGCTGTAACCGATTGATGCATTAAGATAATCAGATGACTTTTCTTCAACCTTGAAAGCTATGTTTACGGTTGAATCATTTTCGAGTTTGTAATCAACACCTTCCTGATACAATTTCTCAACATTGAAATACTGAAGGTTAGCAAGCTGCTGAAGACTTCTTATCATCGCTGCTTTATTGAAGAAATCTCCCGGAACAGTATAAAGTTCTCTTCTTATTACTTTATCTTTTGTTTTATCATTTCCGGTGATTGATACCTTACCCACTTTAAACTGGTTATTTTCAATAACTTTTATATTAATATCAACCGAATCTTCTGATACCTTTTTTTCCTTAACTTCCAAATTAAAAGTCAGATATCCGTTATCAAGGTAAAGAGAAGCTATATCGCTCTGTTTTGCATTACCTCTCAGATTCTGATTAAATGTAACATAATCATAGACGTTCCCCTTAAAAAATCCGAGACGCTCATTCAGGACTTCTGCATTATAAACAGTATTTCCTTCCCAGTTAATATTTCTGATTTTGTACTGTACGCCTTCATGAACATTTATGTAAATATCAACGCTTGATTTGTCATCGTAATAATGAAGAGAGTCACCAAGCACTTCGGCATCCCTGAATCCGGCCCTGCGGTAAAATTCTTCTATTTTATCTTTATCTTTTTCGAGTTTCTTCTGATCAAATCTCGCCGAACTCCAGAACTTCCACCAGACTTTCTCTGATATTTCCTCCATACTTCCCTTCAGATCATCCGAAGGAATGGAGGTGTTACCTCTGAAGTAAACATTTCTTACAGTTACCCGGTTTGATTCATCAATAGTGAGCCTCACCAGCACACGGTTTTTCACCTTTTCAACATAACTCTGTCCTGATACTCCAAGATCATTCAGATCAAGCTCATCAAGATATTCATCGGCAAGGTTTTTTTCATTCCGGTAATAAATCTGCAGGAATCTGCCCGAGGTGTCTGCTCTGAAGAATCTGAAATAATCATACTTAAAAGTGGTATTCAGAAAACCGTCTTCTTCATATTTGGCTTTGAGCCTGCTTATGAGACGCTTCACATCCTGTGGTTTTACAATCTGCCCCCTGATAAGAGTTATTTTCTCTTCAATATCGCTGGTGCTCAGGTGGTCATTGCCCTGAATTACAAATTTTTCAAGACGGGGATGCTCAGTAACTTTGATTTTGAGAAATATTCCGTTATCAATGGCCTTATCAACCAAAATCTGAACATCGGAAAAAATATTAAGTGTCCAGAGCTGCCTGATTGCATTAATCGTTTCATCTCCCGGTACCCTGATTTCATCTCCGACTTTAAGCCCGCTGTTAGCAATGATCGTATTCTGATCGGCAGATATGTTCCCCTCAACTGATATGCTTAGTATTTTAAAAACTTTGGCATCAGGCTGCGGGAAAGTCTGAAAAGAAAAAATTACAATAAAAAATAAAAGGGGAAAGAGTTTTGCAGTATTAATTCTGATTTTTAAGCTGCTCACTAACTTTACCAAATCTCCTCTCTCTGCGCTGAAAATCTTGAATAGCATTAAATAAATGCTGTTTTCTGAACTCGGGCCAGAAAACAGGCGAAATGTAAATCTCCGAATATGCAATCTGCCAGAGTAAAAAATTACTTATTCTTAGTTCACCACTTGTCCTTATAAGAAGATCCGGATCGGGAATATTTGCCGTGTAAAGATATTTGCCGAAAGTTTTAACGTTTATATCGTTCAGTGTGACAGTTCCGTTTTTATATTCTTCGGCTGCTTTCTTTACAGCTTCGGCTATCTCCCACCTTCCGCTGTAACTGAGCGCAAGGACAAGAGTAAGTTTATTGTTCTTTGATGTTCTCTTAATGGCATCCCGCAGTTCCTCCTGAACTTTTTCAGGCAGAGAACTCAGATCTCCGATTGCCATTAGACGGACATTATTTTTATTAAGTTCATCCACTTCTTTTTTCAGTGTTCGAAGAAGAAGTTTCATAAGAGTGGTGACTTCAAGACGCGGGCGGTTCCAGTTTTCTGTGGAAAAGGTATACAAAGTTAGATACTTTACTCCCAGCTGCGCACAAGTCTCAACAATTTCCCTGACAGATTCAACTCCGGCCCTGTGGCCTGAGTATCTCGGGAGTCCTTGCTGCTTAGCCCATCTTCCGTTACCATCCATAATAATGGCAATGTGTCTGGGAATTTCACCGTTTTCTATAAGCTCTTTCTGAGTGATTTCAGAGTTTTCCGGCGGCAGAATGCTCAATTTTGAACCAATAAATTATACATCTTGTAAAATTACGTCAGATGCATTTTTTATGCAAGGAAAAGAAAATTAATCAATCCCCTTTCTTATTCTTTATGTGAATATATTTTACATAAAAGCCGGAAAAATTGGATTTATCCCGGTAAGGCTTACCTTCATATGTGATTTTTTGTCTGATATCCGGTTTTTATTGATATACTGCTCAATTATTCTTAATTTTATCAGTAATCAATCGTAATATTGTTTTTTAGCTTATTTTGTTTACCTGAAACCAGTTTTAAGAAATATGCATAGACAGCAATTTTTTTCAGAGAGCCGATAATTTTTATGCAGTCTTTTCATGAATGCAGATCAGAACGTCGTTTCTCAGAACCGGTTTGTCCGCAGGAATTCCGGGCAGAATCATGCCTGATTTATGTTATTGCTGCAGTAAACTATCAAATCACTTTTGCTTTCAGAATCACCGGCCCTCAATTCCTCAGAATCAGTTACCTTTATGTTTCAGCCATCTCCGGGGAGAATTAAGATGCCTGTTTTTGAAATAATTTCAAATATTTCACTGCTGATAGCAATCAGTGTCATATCGGGCTTTATTGATAAAAGATGGGAAAGAACCACGCTGAACGGAAAATTACTGCAGGGTGCCCTGTTCAGTGTTACTGTCGTGACTGGTATGCTTTATCCCTTTGTATATGCTCCGGGTATAATATTCGACGGCAGATCAATAGTAATCAGCATCTGCACCCTCTTTTTTGGACCTGCAGCGGGTATTATGACCGCAGCAACTGCCGGTATAACAAGGATTTTAATAGGGGGTGGGGGCACTACCATAGGGCTTTTCGTCATTTTTTCATCATTCCTGGCCGGATTCTTTTTCCAAAGAAATCAGAACAGGTTTAAGATTAATCCGAAAAATCTTTATTTAATGGGGGCTGTTGTTCACATTGTAATGATGTTACTCATGTTTCTGCTTCCCGGCCGTGAGATTATAGAAACTGCTAAAACACTTGGAATCCCTATTCTGCTTATATATCCTTTGCTAACAGTACTGATGGGTAAAATAATGCTTGATCAGGAGGAGAATTTCAGATATGTTAAAATGCTCTCTGAGAACGCTGAAAGATTCCGAACGACTCTTTACAGTATTGCCGATGCGGTTATAACAACTGATAAAGACGAATTAGTCACGCATCTTAATCCCGCAGCAGAAATTCTCCTCGGGGTCAAAGAATCTGAAGTTACGGGAAAACCTGTAAGTAAAATTCTCAAGCTCTGTCATGCTAATGGTGAAAATCTATCTGATATGGAGTTTAAAGCCCTGATTCATGGCGGCTCACACCATGAATTTGCAATGGAATACTTCTTAAAAACAGGCGAATCAGAATTAATAGCCATATCTGAAAGTATTTCTCCGATAATTAACTCTGACGGCACCCATTACGGTACTATAATCGTAATAAGGGATCAGAGAAAAAACAGAGAAGCGCTTAAAAGACTTAAGTTAAGCGAGCAGAAACTCTCCGGTTATATTCAGAACGCACCTTTCGGAATTTTTGCAGCTGATAAATCAGGTCAGTTTATCAGTGCAAATCCGGCAGGATGTAAAACCCTCGAATATTCAGAAAGTGAAATAACAAAACTTAAAACATCTGATATAATATTTTCTGAGGACAGTGAGAAAGCAATGAGACATTTTGAAAGTGTCCTTGCTGAAGGTTTTGCTTATGATGAACTAAGATTTCTGACACGCTCAGGTAAAATTGGTGAATTTGGTGTGACTGCATTTATGCTCTCTGACGGAACATTGATAGGTTATACGGATGATCTTACAGCCAGGAAAAAGGCTGAACGTGAAATGGAAACTGCTATAGAGAACCTGAAAAAATATGCCGAAGAACTCAGAAGGGCACAAAAGGTTGCCAAAGTCGGAAGCTGGGTATGGCATGTTGATGCAGATGAAATTGAATGGTCTGATGAAATGTACAATATCTTTGGCATTAAAAAAGAAAATTTCCACGGCAATCTCGCTGAAGTAATAGCTGCTTCTGTTCACCCTGACGATAGGAATGCATTTGAACAGTCTAACAGAAAAGTTATCACTCAGAATAAACCTGAACCACTTGAATATAGAATTATTGATGTAAATGGTAAAGTTAAATATGTTTATGCCGAGACAGATTTGTTAACTCTTGATGAATCATCAGGGAAAAGGAAACTTATAGGAATTGTTCAGGATATTACCGAGCGTAAGATATCTGAGAAAATTAAAGATGATGCATTACAGGCACTCAGCAAAAGTGAGTCTGAATACAGACTGCTTATTGAAAATCAGACTGATCTCATAATAAAAGTTGATCCGGAAGGCAGGTTTTTGTTCGTCAGTCAATCGTATTGTAAAATGTTCGGGAAAACCGAAGAAGAACTGATAGGAAAAGAGTTTATGCCCCTTGTACATCCCGAAGATTCAGAAATCACAATGAAAAGCTATAAAAAAATATTTGAAAGCCCCTACCGTGTTTATTTTGAACAGCGGGTAATGACTAATGAAGGCTGGAGGTGGATTGGCTGGCTTGATACGGCAATCCTTAATGAGAGCGGAGAAATTATTGAGATCATCGGGGTAGGACGTGATATTCAGGAACAGAAAAAAACTGAAATTGAACTTCAGGAAAAAATATCTGAACTGGAAAAGTTTAATTCTTTTACCGTTGAGCGTGAATTAAGGATGATTGAACTTAAAAAGGAGATAAATGATCTCCTTGTTAAGTGCGGAAAAAAAGAAAAATATAAGATAAACTGATAAGTCACATCTTTTCATTTTAATTAATATTGCGACTTTATCTGGATTTATAATTTAATGCTGTCAGTTTCGGGTAATATATGTTAAAAATTGTGATTATGAACTCAAACGGGGATTTGGAGATTATCTCATCCCTGATACACGATCTGCTTGATGAAGGTGATACT
>CAYPMQ010000224.1:0-5865 GCA_964411625.1 uncultured Ignavibacteriaceae bacterium | reverse complement strand
TAATCCCATTCCGACAAGAGCAGAAGCTTCTGATGTTGCCAACGCAGTCTGGGACGGCACAGACGTTGTGATGCTCAGTGCTGAGACTTCGGTAGGTAAATTCCCCGTTAAAGCCGTTGAAATGATGAACCAGATCGTGAAGAATGCTGCATCACTTTCTGATGTCAGAAGAGAAATTCAGTACAAGGTTCCCGTTCAGTTCAAGGAGAAGATCTTTGACTCGGTTAATAAATCCGTAGTGCAGCTCAGCAAAGAAGTTAATGCTTCCGCAATTGTGGTATTCACCCTTCAAGGCAGAACGGCAATATCAATTTCAAAGTACAGGCCTAATGCCATGATTATAGCCCTCTCTCCCGTAATGGAGACAATAAATGAACTTTGCCTCAGATGGGGCGTTACCTCAATTTACAGTAATCTTGACACGAATGAACATGACTTCATAGATAAAGCAACACACCTCATTCTTGAGGGAGGACTGGTTAAAAAAGGTGACGTAGTGATCTTTACATCAGGAACACTTGATTCTGATAACAGCAGAACAAATCTTCTTAGAATAAATATTATCCAGTAAAATGAAACCTGTAAGAGCGAAATGGTGGGAGTACAGAAGCGACGGTAAAATACTCTGCACTCTTTGCCCGAGGTACTGCACCCTCGGTGAAGGGCAGCATGGTTTTTGTTACGTACGTGTGAACCGCGGTAATGAGCTCTGGTCAATCGGTTATGGCAAGCCAACAGGATTTGCTATAGATCCTGTTGAAAAGAAACCGCTGAATCATTTTCTGCCCGGCACAGGCATCCTCAGTTTCGGAACGGCGGGCTGCAATCTCGGATGCAAGTTCTGTCAGAACTGGACAATAAGTAAAGCAAGACTTGATGATTCAAATTCCGTGAGTGCCGCACCTGAAGATATTGTGGCACTTGCCCTTAAACACAAAGTGCCATCGATAGCAATAACCTATAATGATCCTGTTATCATAGGGGAATATGTCATTGATATTGCTGAAATTGCAAAACTTTACGATGTAAAAGTTGTTCTTGTAACCGCAGGATATATCGACAAAAGAGCCCGTCCTGAAGTATTCAGGAATATCTCTGCTGCTAATGTTGATCTTAAGGCATTTACAAAGGAATTCTACAAAAACATCACCTATTCAGACCTTGATTCCGTTCTTGATACTCTTATGTGGCTTAAAAATGAGACTGATATCTGGTTTGAGATAACCACACTTCTCATTCCCGGTGAAAATGATTCGGAAGATGAGATAAAGAAAATGTCAGAATGGATCGTGAATAATCTGGGTGATGAGGTACCCCTCCATTTCACAGCATTTCACCCCGATTTCAAAATGCTGAATTATCCGCCTACTCCGCCTGACACTCTCAAAACGGCGAGGAATATTGCAATGAGTGAGGGGATAAAATACTGCTACACCGGTAATATTAACGATATCTCCGGGCAGACAACTTACTGCCCCGGCTGTAAAGCTTCATTAATCAGACGAAACCGTTATGATATTGAAATAAAGCAGCTCGTTGATGGCAGATGCGGCAGCTGCGGATATAAAATTGCCGGAATTTTTAATTGACCACGGAGAAACCGCCACGAAATCATCTTCCATAACAATTGCAAAAAATGAAGAACACAATATAGGCGACTGCTTTAAAAGTCTTATTGGTGTGATTGATGATATTATGATTCTGGTTGATAAAATTTCATCTGATAAAACTCCCGAAACTGCCGCAGGTTTCAGAGGCGTGAGGACTGAGGTTACCGATTGGAAAGGTTATGCGGGTACAAAGGCGTACGGACTGACACTTGTGCAAAACGACCGGATTTTCCGGATAGATGCGGATGAAAGACTCACCCCCGAACTGAAGGATGAACTGCTCCGGTTCAAGCAGAATACTCCTGCATCTCCCGTTTATTCAGTTCCAAGAAAAGCATATTCCCCCGGGAAATGGATAAGGCACAGCGGATGGTATCCCGGAAGAGTTCTCAGGCTTTTTGACAAGACCAGGGTAAAGTTTAATGAAAATGCAGTGCATGAGGCACTTGTTTTTGATGGGGAGGGAGGCAGACTTACCCAGCCGCTTGATCATTTCACCGATCCCGATATATTTCATTACTATGATAAATTTAATAAATATACTTCACTTGCAGCCCATGACATGTTCATGAAAGAGAAACGTTTATCAAAAACTGCTATGGTACTCAGGGCATTTTTTATATTAGTCAGAATGTATATAATTAGACCCGGATTTCTGGATGGTTTCCACGGCTTAGTGCTGGCGGTTTTTTCCTCAAATTACGTTTTTACAAAATACACCAAACTCCGGGAAAAGCAGAAATGATGATTGGAATATCCGGTAATACCGGAAAAAAAGACATACATCTGGTAATTAAAGATATCTGCTGTGAGCTCGAGGAAAACGGTCTTGACTACTGTTTTTCGATAGATCTTACTATTGTGCCCGAGATCAGGCATCTCAATATACCTGTATCAAAATTCCTCAGCAACGAAGAGCTTTTTGAACAAAGTGATCTCGTGATCTCAGTAGGCGGTGATGGAACCCTGCTTTCTGCTGCACAATATGCTATTCATTCAGATAAGCCCGTTATGGGTGTTAACTTCGGGAAACTGGGTTTTCTTACCGAAGTAGATAAAAACAGCCTTAAAAGAGCAGTTTATGAGATTAAACACGAGGAGATGAAAACCGAGGAGAGGATGCTCCTTTCGGCTCATTTTGATTCCACTTCAGTGGTTGCGGTTAACGATATCGTACTTGATAAGGGAGGCTGGCCAAAAATGATGCAGATCAGTGTTGAAGCTGGCGGTGAACCCGTAACCTCTTTTTCTGCCGACGGACTCATAATCGCAACACCAACCGGTTCAACAGGATACTCTCTCAGTGTGGGCGGACCTGTGGTCTGTCCCGGTGCGGAAGTTATCACACTGAGCCCTATATCCCCACATACACTAACCCTCAGACCGATGATACTGCACGGAGATTTTGAAATAACATTAAAAGTGCCTGCTCATCCTGAGAGTTTCTGGATTAACTGCGATGGACAGCGGGTTTATGAGTGTCACTCGCCCTTTGAGATGGTAATTAAAAAGTACAATAAACCATTAAAATTAGTTAAAACCTCATTCTCAAGCTACTTTTCAACCCTCAGAAGCAAACTTCTCTGGGGTCTTGATATAAGAGATAAAATTTAGAAATATATTACTGCATGAAAAAGTTTTTAATTATGATTTTATTTTCATTTGCATTTGCTGCATGTTCATCTCAGAAAATAAATAAAGTGATTGTTGATGAACCGACCGGCAAGAAAATACTTGTTGGTTACATTAACCGTGATATTTTTGCTGATACACTCTTTTCCGCGTGGTATAAAAAAGAATACGATACCTACAAGGCTGATAACAATATTCTCAAAAGAATAAAAGAGAATCCCTTCTCTTATAATATTAAGATTGTGATGGGGTCTTGGTGCAGTGATACAAAGAGGGAACTGCCAAGGTTTCTGCAGATTCTTGACCTTTTAAATTTCCCCGATGATAAACTGGAAATGATTGCCGTGGATGTTGATAAAAGAACCGAGGGGAAAGAAATTGAAGGGCTTGAAATTGAATTTGTTCCTACTTTTATTTTCTACAGAGGTAATCAGGAGATAGGAAGAATAATTGAGAAACCCGTAACAACCCTTGAGAAAGATTTTTACGACATCGTTAACAGAAAAGAATAGGCATTCCCGGTTAAATTTTAACCCGGGATTGGGGTGAATTACTTTTAATAACTGAATTAAAAGTGGTTATGTTCTGTAAAATTAACATCCGCATGGTTGCGGCAGCCGTTAGATTATGGTGCCTCCCGCTTACAGTACAGATTTCAGACCCGCTGCTTAACAGACTGATTGACTCTGTTTTTACCTTTCAGGAAAAAATCTGATTAATATCGGAATTTGAATCAAAGCCTTCACTCTCATATTTTAATTTTTTTTATACTGAGGAGTTAAGATTTGACCGTGAAGCCAAATATGACAGTCTCACGGCTATGCTTTATTTCGCCATGCTTACAGGTGACAAGTGTAATGTTTCATGGGTTTTGTACAGTATGGCGAGCATTAAAATGCAGGTCGGGGAACACTGGGATGCAATTGAGCTTCTTGATAAAGTCTTTGAATTCTTCAGGAATATTTATAACAGTTCATTACTTTCCTACTTCTATTTTCTTAAAGAGCAGGCTTATATAAACCTCTTGATGTTTAATGAGTCCGTGTATCAGATCAGGGTTGTAAGTTCACTCTTAAAAGATTGGGAGTCACCTGGAGCCGCCGGTTACGGATATATTATATTCGGGGGTCTTTTTGATTCGATAGGAGAGAGGGATTCATCCAAAGCTGCCTATGATCTCTCACTGAATCATACAAAAAAAGCCGGAGAAGCGCAGGGAGCGGCAAACTGCCTTTTCAGACTTTCGGAGATGGCACTCAGAGAAACAGATATTCTGACAAGTCTGAAATATCCTGATCAGGGGTGATATATTTACCGTGATATAGATGACTACCAGGTACTCGGAAATTATTGTTACACTCCCGGTAAGATTTACGGTACCATAAATCAGAGCGAAAAAGAAAAAGTGTACTGTGATTCGGCATATCACTATTATTCCTTAACGGGTGATTTGCTCGGAAAAGGAAATGTAAAAACCAGGCTCGGTGATATTTTCCTTCAGCAGGAGAAGTATGAAGAAGCCAGACTGGCGTACTCTGAGGCAACGGAGTTCTGCTTAAAATCGGGGAAAATTCGGGACTCGGAAGAACGTATCCCGGACTTGGGGAAGCACTGATGTAACTTAGAGATTTGATGAGGCTTTAACCGAATTCAACAGGTCACCGGCGTATTTTGAGAGAGATAAAACCGAATTAGGGAAGGGCAATGTCTGGCTTGAGATAGGGAATATGCGTGCAATGGAAAACCGCTTCACTGAAGCAGATTCAGTGTATCATCTCGCTCTCAGGTCATATGATAGATATCTCAAAGAATAAACTTAATATGGCCTGGGCAAATATCAGGCCCGAGCTTTTGTTCGGGAATTCACTTGACCTTTCTGAAAGACCGGAAAAAAAATGCAGCTTCAAAGCTTAAAGGTTTATCTGTTACAGATTTTATATTTGAGATCAAGGAAAAAAGAGGGGTTCTTTTTTGGCAGTGAACAGGTTATTAGGCAGCACAAACATGATAAAACGCAGAACCTGTCCCGATTTATCGGGATTACACAGATTAGGGGGGCTGATTATTCGTTCTTCGTGCGTGGTGCTTCGTTCAGCAAAAACGGGTGCAGCCATGCAGATTTTTATTCTTTCTTTGTGCGTGGTTCTTTGTTCCGGCTTGTGATTTTGGGGAACGCTGATTGAGTGGATTCCGCCACAGCGGAGCGGATTAACACGAATAATTTTTATCATTTTTTCGTGCTCCCACTGCTGAAACGCTTTTCGGCAGTGACTATATAATGCAAAGGTGGAAACTTAAAACCGGTGCCAGGAACCTTTCAGGTTTTATCAGTATGGAGGCAGAAATTCTTTAATATTTAGAATTTTAAAGACTGAACCTGAAAGGTCTTAAATTAATAAACTATATCTATCTGAACTGTGATTCTTATGATTAATTTGATTCTCCGGATTTGATTATCCATCTGTTCAGTATGTCTCTTGCCTGCCGGCTGAGAGGTCTGCTGCCGGATTTATCATTTTTCACCTGAACAATCACAGTTTCTGCTTTTGGCGCACAAAATCTGTTCTGAAATAACTGCTGATAAAAAACGACTGAGCTGTTCCCGATCCTCAAAACACCTGAT
>CAYPMQ010000223.1:0-5914 GCA_964411625.1 uncultured Ignavibacteriaceae bacterium | reverse complement strand
GACAGGAACTCAATATTTGCATCCAATCTGGAAGTGGGGGTCAGACTTTGATTATGGAACCATCTCAGTCTCCAGTTTTTCTCTTCTGCTCTATCCGGGTCATTACTCTCACCGCTTGTCAGATTGTAATAGCTTCCCTCTAAATATCCGTTGAAATCATATCTCTTATTATACCTGAACCGGGAATTTATGCCGTAACTTCCTCTGGTATAAAAGTCGCCGGTAAGAGTCAGATCAAAATAATCACTCGGTGCCCAGAAATACCCGAATCTTGAAAGATATCTTCCGTAACCCGTTCTGTTCCCGAATGCCGGTGCGATAATTCCTGAACGTCTTCCTTTTTCCAGAGGAAATACTGCGAAAGGGATAGGAACAGGAAAAGGAACTCCACCGAATGTGAGAAATATCCACTTACCGATCACCTGGTCATCCGGAATAACTTTCATTTCAGCGCAAAAAAAACCATAATGCGGATGATCGGCATCGCATGTTGTGTAAAAACCGTTTTCAACGAAGAAAATATCTTTTGTGATCTTTTTGATTTTTGCTCCGGAATAGTTCGCATCATCTGCTTCAGTTTCCGCGTAAGTTATGTATCCCTTTTTATTTTTGAAATTGTATTTCATTTTAGTGCCGCTGTAATCTGTTCCCTCCTCATTCAGGACGGGAGTATCTGTAAGACCTGCACCGGAATCTGATTCAACACCAAATGCTTCAAGAAATGAAGTTTCAAAGTCAACAAAAATTGTACCCGAAGTCAGATTGGTATTTTTATAACGGAGCTTCCCTTTTCCATAGATATGCATCTTTTTTTCAGAAGTGAAAAAGATGAGTGAGTCTGATGAGGATGCATATATAACTGAATCAATATCAGAATCGTCCTCAAACAAAGAATCAACCAGAATAACACTATCTGCCATGGCTATCGTGTCAGGCGGTGGTAAAAATTCAGACTGCTGCAACAAACGGGAAGCCGATATCTCTGAAGTGCTTAACAAAACAGCTATGATGATAAACAAATAAGTTAACCGTTTTCCGGAAGGCAAACTGTCAGGTAACATTCTGTTGCTGATTATCAGACCTTTAATTTTGATGCTGATTCTTCAATCTTATTAATAATCTGCTCCGCGATCCTGAGTGCCTCAAGACCATCGGTGCCTGAAACCACCGGTGTAGTGTCGTTAAGAACAGCTTCAACAAAAAGGTTAAGTTCATGCTTCAGTGCATTAATTTCAACCACCTCGGGCTGTTCGTAAACAATGCTCTTTATATTCTCTCCGGTACCAATGCTTCCGAAAGAAATTCCGGTGATCCGGTGAGTTGATTTGGGATCAACCAGCCTGAAAACTTCGGCAACACCGGAATTAAAGTCAAGTGAGATATAATGATCTTTCTGGAAAATTCTCATCTTTCTCATTTTTTTCTGTGAAATCCGGCTGGCAGTTACAACTGCTACCGCTCCGTTTTCAAATTCTATACGGGCATTGGCTATATCCAGGTGATCTGATACAACTGCAACACCGCTGGCATCAATTTTGGCAACTTTGCTTCTTATGAGCGCCAATATCAGGTCTATATCATGAATCATCAGATCCAGCACTACTGCAACATCGCTACCCCTGGGATTAAACTGCGCCAGTCTGTCGGTCTGAATGAATAATGGATTTATTGAGTATTTTTCGACGGCAAGAATTGCGGGGTTAAATCTTTCAATATGACCCACCTGTATTTTTAATCCTTTTTCATCAGCAATTCTGCAGAGTTCAACCGCTTCTTCTATTGTTGATGTAATCGGTTTCTCGATAAAAATATGACGCCCCTTGAGCAAGGCCTGTTTGGCTATTATATAATGTGCCGGGGTTGATACTGCAATTGAAACCGCTTCACATTTATCCAGAAATTCATCATAATTATCAAAAGGAGTAACGTTATATTCTTCAGCCTTTTTTGCCAGGTTTTCAGGATTACCGTCATAAATACCTGTTACTGTACAGAGATCTGACTGAAGAAGCATCTTCAGATGGAGGGTGCCAAGATGACCTACACCGGCAATACCTATTTTGAGTTTATGTTCTGATTTATTTTCCATTTTTCACGCTCAATGCTTTAATAATTTTACTGTAACCCCTGTACTGAGGGTCCTTATACCATACAAGAATCGTCCAGAGGTTATCCGTTTCGTAGAAATTTCCTTCAAAAGAATATGAATCAACTGATAATACGGCATCACTTTTATTTAATTTCACATACTGATAATCATAAATTCCGCGTTTAAGTCTTAGAGTTGCAGTATAATGGGTGCCAGATTTTTCCATCCTGATAAGCCGTAAAGGATTCCAATTAATAAATGAGCCATAAAGATAGATATTTTCGCCGGTTTCATCAGGAGGTGTAAATCTGAATATTATATTTATATAATCAGAGGTCATCTCATAGAACGGGGCCGGAATTAACGCTCCATCATTGTCATTATCCCCCCTGAAATAAAAACGTGAAGTTTCAATGCCCTCCGGTGTGGCAAACGCCGGGTCACCCTGATATTTTGACAGGTTGGTAATATCAATCTGTCTGTAACTGTTTCCGGGTCTTATTCCTCTGATTGAGATCTGGTAATCCAAACCGTCTGTCGTTCTGAAAGAAACACTATCGGCTCTGAAATTTCCGGGATAATATTTGCTTTCATAAATTTTCTGATTTTCAATAATCTCAATTCCCTCAAAATAATCCCGGAAATACCCGCCGGGCAGAGTTAAAGATAAATTTAAAGTGAGTGCCTTTGATAAATCAACAGGGAAAAGCGGAGCTTCATAGATTGATTCACTTCTGAAATCTGCGGTGAAGGTTGCTTCATCAGAAATCACAAAAAAATAGCCCGAAGCATAAACCATGGATGTATCAGTTACATCCGTAACCGAAAACATCCATTTGGTTCTGAAAAGAAATTCAATTCCTTTTGCCCTGTCAGGGAAAGTGCCTGAGAAATGGTATCGTGCATCCTGATTGGTTACAGGAAGGTATTCGAAATCCGGACTTCTGAAAATATTTTCTGATCCGGAATAAAAGAAATTATCCCTGAGTGGATTACCGTTTCTGTCACAGGGTTTAAAGACTATGGCAATTTCCGGATAAGAAGAGGAATTTATATCAAATTCAATTGCTATTTTTTCGCCCAGGTCAGGATTAATTACGGGAAGGTTTTTGCCGGATGGGAATTTATAACAGACAAGAGCCTTTACTTCAGGCACAAAAGAGTAAGTACTTACCGTAAGAAGCACCTGAAGTAAAAGCAGAATAAAAAACCGGCTCACAAATTAAAAGTTAAAAATCTCAACACACTTGATTGAGCTGTGGGGCACAAAAATAGTAATTTTTTCATTCTCACGTTCTGTGAGAAGGAGCAGGCCATCATCATATGCTCCCTGCAGTGTGCCACTCTTAAACACTATTTCATAAACGGCGCTGTTCGTTGACGATTCATTCACAAGTCCATAATTTTCATGCATTGTGATGTTCAGCGTTTTACCGACAAACTGTTCCCAGTTTAGCTTCATTTTACCGCCCTCAAAAGTTTAGAATTTTAATTGTTCAAATTTATAAATTTTTTAGTTCATTATTAAGTTTCACGAGAGCATCTTTTGCATCTCCGAAATACATCAAAGAATTGTCATTGTAAAACAGTTCATTTTCAATGCCGGCGTATCCTGAGGCCATCGATCTTTTTATAATAATAACCGTTTTGGAGTAATCCACATTTAATATAGGCATACCATAAATTGTTGACTGGGGATTATTTCTTGCTGCCGGATTCACGACGTCATTTGCGCCAATAATTAATGATATATCCGTATTCTTAAAATCATCATTTATATCTTCAAGTGCAAGCAGTTTATCATAAGGGATGTTTGCTTCTGCCAGCAGGATATTCATGTGACCCGGCATACGACCTGCCACAGGGTGTATTGCAAACCTTACATTAACACCTTTTTTCTCCAGGTTATCCATAAGTTCTTTTACGGCATGCTGAGCCTGAGCCACCGCCATGCCATATCCCGGCACTATTACGACATTGGATGCCACACTGAAAAGCATAGCAGCTTCTTCGGAATCAACTGATTTTACACTTTTCTGTTCTGTGTGGATATCGGCACCTCCGGATGCAGCAGCATTTGCCCAGCCGCCAAGCAAAACGTTCATTAATGAACGGTTCATTGCTTTGCACATAATATTTGTAAGAATGACCCCTGAGGCACCCACGAGTGCACCAGCAATTATCAGCATCTCGTTATTAATCACAAACCCTGTTGCTGCAGCAGCCAATCCAGAGTATGAATTCAGAAGCGAGATTGCCACCGGCATATCTGCACCTCCGATAGGGAGTACAAGCATAATGCCCAGAATAAGTGCAACAGCAAGTGAAATATAGTAAGCATTAAGATCACCGGGATAAACCGATGAGAAAACTATCAGAGAAACGGCTCCTGCAAGCAGTATAATGTTCAGGATGTTATGCCCGGGTAATTTAACTACTTTGCCGGTAACAATACCCTGCAGTTTGCCGAAAGCAATTAATGATCCCGTAAATGTAACACCGCCAATGATTATACTAAGCTGAATTGTCAGTCCCGCTTTCAGGTTCAGAAAGTTTGCTATTTGTGAAGGATTTGCATCTGCATTATGAAATCTGATGAGCAGCTCTGCAAATTCCACAATTGCTGAAGCACCACCGCCAAAACCGTTGAGAAGTCCTACCATCTGGGGCATATCCGTCATTTTGACCGTATAGGCAAGAAGCGCTCCTATACCCGAGCCGATAACAATACCAATTATAATATACTCAAAACTTACAATTTCTTTGACCAGAAGTGTGGCAATAATTGCCAATAACATGCCAAGTGCTGAAAGCTGGTTTGCTTTTACAGCTTTGAGAGGTGAACCTAATCCTTTAATTCCGTAAATAAAAAGGAATGAGGCAACAAGATATAATACAGGTATAAAAATTTCTCTCATTTATTTTCACTCATTTCTTTTTAAACATTTTTAACATACGGTCAGTAACAAGGTATCCGCCCAACACGTTAATGGTTGCAAAAACAACAGCAACCATCCCGAGAATCTGTGCCATTGTATCGTTGTGACCTGCAGCAATGAGCGCACCAACAATCGTAATCCCCGAAATAGCATTTGATCCCGACATGAGAGGTGTGTGCAGTGTGGGAGGCACTTTTGTTATAAGCTCAAAACCAACAAAACTGGCAAGAACAAAAATGTAAAGTAAAGCAAAAATTTCAGTACCCATGTTATACTCCTGTATTCCAGTGATTTTTCACTCTTTCATTAACGAGTTCACCATCTTTTACGATAAGTGATGATTTTATAATTTCATCATCAGGATTAAGATTCAGATTACCCTCTTTGCTGAAGTGCTGAATGAATGCAAGGAGGTTTTTAGAATAAAGATCACTTGCCTGATAAGCCATTAATGACGGAAGGTTGGGTTCTCCTATTATTGTAACACCATGTTTTACAACTACTTTTCCTGCTTCACTGATCTCGCAGTTTCCGCCAAACTCAACTGCCATATCAAGTACAACCGAACCGTGCCTCATGTTTTTGACCATTTCTTCGGTTACAAGTATCGGTGCTTTTCTGCCGGGTACAAGTGCAGTAGTAATTACAATATCGGCTGCTGTAATATGCTTGAAAAGAACTTCTTTTTGCTTGTTTAAATATTCCTGTGATGCTTCTTTTGCATAGCCTCTCTCATCCTGCATTGATTTATCCATCTCAACTTCGATGAATCTCCCGCCAAGACTCATGACCTCTTCTTTGACTGCAGGCCTGACATCCGAAACTTCAACCACAGCCCCGAGCCTTTTTGCAGTGCCGAGAGCCTGAAGTCCGGCTACCCCGGCAC